>JBJKSP010000022.1:0-4169 GCA_046703865.1 Thiobacillaceae bacterium | reverse complement strand
CCCCATTTCGGTGAGGATGTCTTCTACCCGCTCGTGTCCGCGTTCGGTGAGCAGGACCGTGTGGGCCTTCTCGTCCACCACGTAGTCGCCGATGGGGCCGGTCTCGCCCTCTTTGTATTCCTTCTCCTGGCGTTCCAGGCGGGGGGGCAGCTGGTCGACCTGCTGATATAGGGCCACGTTGTCGTCGGCCTGGCCGGAGATGATGAGCGGGGTGCGCGCCTCGTCGATCAGAATGGAGTCCACCTCGTCCACGATGGCGTAGTGCAGAGGCCGTTGCACCCGCTGGGAGGGATGGAACACCATGTTGTCCCGCAGGTAGTCGAAGCCGTACTCGTTGTTGGTGCCGTAGGTGATGTCGGCGGCGTAGGCGACCTGTTTTTCCTCGTTGGGCTGCTGGGAGTAGATGACACCGACCGTCATGCCCAGAAAGTGGTAGATCTTGCCCATCCATTCCGCGTCCCGGCTGGCCAGGTAGTCGTTGACCGTGACCACGTGCACGCCCTTGCCCGGCAGGGCGTTCAGATAGACGGCCAGGGTCGCCACCAGGGTCTTGCCCTCGCCCGTACGCATCTCTGCGATCTTGCCCTGGTGCAGCGTGATGCCCCCGATGAGCTGTACGTCGAAGTGGCGCATGCCGAGAGTGCGTTTGCCTGCCTCCCTCACGGCGGCGAAGGCCTCGGGCAGGACCTGGTCCAGGGTCTCGCCCTTTTCCAGGCGTTCGCGAAACTCGGCGGTCTTGTTCCTCAGGGCCTCGTCGGACAGTTTCACGAAGTCCGGTTCAAGGGCGTTGATCTTCGTCACCACCGAACGGTACTGCTTGAGCAGGCGGTCGTTACGGCTGCCGAAGACCTTCTTCAATACGTTGGGAATCATGAAAGGGGAGTGGTTGACCGGTCGGGAAATCCGTCAATGTTACCATAGCGCCGCACACCGCTTTATTAAGCCCAACATATGCCACGTCCTGCCACAACGCTTGTCCGCGTGCGGGGTCTGTTGAGCGAGGATCGTGCCCTGGCGGTATTGTTGCCCCAGGCACGACGTCTGGCAGAACTCAACCGTCGATTTTGCCGCGCCGTTCCCAAGGGCCTGGTTCAGTCCTGCCGGGTCGCGGCCCTGGACGGCGAGACCGCGGTCATCTTCTGCAGTCACGGTGCGGCCGCAGCGCGACTGCGCAACCAGGCCGCCACGGTGGCCAAGGGCTTGTCGACGTCCGGCGCGGCGGTATCTCATATCAAGGTCAAGGTGCGGGCGGATTGGCAGACCCCGGAACGTCCCGGGAAGGCCGGGATGAACCAAGCGGCCCTCGACGCCTGGCAGTCGCTTGAAACCGCCCTCCCCGACGGGGGGCTCAGGTCGGCCGTGGCCCGGTTGCTGGGGCACCATGCCCGGCGGGATTCGAACGAGTAGAGCCGCCGGTATCCTGCCCACTACAATCCCGCCATGACTCCCAGCGACAACATCTTCCTGGTCGGCCTCATGGGTGCGGGCAAGACCACCATGGGCCGGCTCCTGGCGCGCCACCGCAACATGGAGTTCCTCGACTCCGACCACGAGATCGAATTGCGCTGCGGGGTCTCCATCTCCACCATCTTCGAGATCGAAGGGGAGGCCGGCTTCAGGAAGCGGGAAGCCGTCGTGATCGACGAACTGACCCAACGTCATGGCATCGTCCTGGCCACCGGCGGCGGGGCCGTCCTGAACGAGGACAATCGCCGGCACCTCAAGGAACGCGGGACGGTGGTCTACCTGCGCGGGCATCCCCACGAACTCTACCTGCGCACCCGGCACGACAAGAACCGCCCGCTGCTGCAGACCGAGGATCCCCTGACCAGGCTGCAGTCCCTCTACGACCAACGCCACCCGCTCTACATGGAGACGGCGGACATCGTCCTGGACACCGGCCGCCAGAACGTGCACTGCCTGGTACGGAAGCTGGAGGGCCGCCTCGATCTGGAGACGCTGGCGGAAGCCGGACCGGACGGATGCGACTGATCCTGTACCTGGCGCTCGCCCTGGCGTGGCTGCCTGCCTGGGCGACGGACTATGGGGCGGGGCCTGGCGATTATCGAGGCTTCCTCTCCCATCTGGTGGCCGGAGACCGACTGTTGCTGGCGCCGGGCGATTACCTCCGCGGCCTGCCCCTGAACGGCCTGTCCGGTACCGCCGACAAGCCCATCGTCATCCAGGGGCCGAGGGAGGGGCCTCCCGCCCGCTTCCTGGCCCGACCCGGCGCCAATACCGTGAGCCTGGTGAACGTCAGCCACGTGACCATCCGCGACCTGGAGCTGGACGGCCGGAACATCCCCGTGGATGCGGTCAAGGCCGAAGGACACAGCCGGTACGCCGACTTCGTGACCCTGGAGCGGCTGTATATCCACGACCATGCCGCCGATCAGCAGAACGTGGGCATCTCCACCAAGTGCCCGGCCTTCGGCTGGGTGGTGCGAGGCAACCGCATCGAGCGGGTGGGGACCGGCATGTATTTCGGCGATTCCGACGGCACGGACCCCTTCGTGGCAGGCCTGATCGAGGACAATCGCGTCAGCGACACCCTGGGCTACAACCTGCAGGTCAAGCATCAGAACCCGCGCCCGGAAGGCATGCCGGAGCCCGGCATCCGGCACGACTCGGTCATCCGGTACAATTTCTTCTCCAAGGCGGGGGCCCAGCCCAACCCCATGGCGCGGCCCAACGTGCTGGTGGGCCATCTGCCCCTGACCGGCGAAGGCGTCGAGGACCGCTATCTGGTCTACGACAACCTGTTCTGGCAGAACCCCAGCGAGGCCCTGTTCCAGGGCGAAGGCAACATCGCCCTGTACGACAACCTGTTCGTGAATGCGGACGGGACGGCCGTTCGCGTCCAGCCCCACAACGACGTGCCCAAGCACGTGGACATCTTCCAGAATACGGTGGTGGCCAGGGACGGCGGCATCCTGTTGCATGACCGGGAAGGCCAGCCCAGCTATCCGCAGACCATCACGGCCAATCTGGTATTCGCGGCCACTCCGCTGGCCGGGTCCTGGACAGGGAACCTGACCGGCCCGTACGACGAGGCCGCCCGCTTCCTGCGTCGGCCCTATGCGCCGTTGGGCCAGTTGGACCTGGCACCTACCTTTCCACTCGCCACCACACTGAACATCCCCTCGGACTATCCCGAGGCGGGTCGCGATTTTGCCCGGTGGGTTCGCCCCGCCGGCACGCTCGGCGCCTGTCTGGCCGGGGAGCCGGAAGGCGCGTGCGGTATGGGTTCGATGCGTCCATGGCTGCCGTGAGGCCCGTCACGGCTTCGGCCCATCGGCCCCTCCTGCTGGCCCTGGGGCTGGGCTATCTCACGTTCGTGATCTACGGCAGCCTGGTCCCCCTGCACTTCACGCCCCATCCCTGGCACGAGGCGGTCGAGCACTTCAAGCGTATCCCGTATCTGACCCTGGGCATCGGTTCCCGCGCCGACTGGGTGGCCAACATCCTGCTCTTCATCCCCTTGGCCTTTTTCTGGCTCGGCCTGCTGTGGTCGCGCAGTTCCCTGGCCCGCTCCCTGGCCACCCTTGGTGTCATGGCCGCCGGCGTCGCCCTGGCAGTGGGCATCGAGTTTACCCAGATCTTCTTTCCCCCCCGTACGGTGTCCGTGAACGACATCATCGCCGAGACCATCGGTACCGTGATCGGCATCACGCTCTGGTGTGCGCGGGGACCGCGGCTGCTGCGCTGGTATGACGGCTGGCAACGGGTCAGGGAGCCGGCGACCTTCGCCGAACGGTTGGCATTGACCTATCTGGCCGTGGTCTTCATGTATGGCGTGCTGCCCCTGGATCTCACCATCAGCGTGGTGGAGCTCTTTCACAAATGGCGGGAAGGGAAACTCATCCTGATTCCGTTCACCGGCCTGCCTTCCAATCCCGGACTGGCGCTTTACGACGTGACCATGGATGCCCTGATGTGGGCCCCGCCGGCATTCCTGTGGCGGATCACGGGCAGGCGCAGCGGCATGAAGGTCCTGGGCATGACCGTGGGTTACGCGGCCTTACTGGAGTTCCTCCAGCTGTTCGTGTATTCCAGGGTCACCTCGGTCACGCAAGTGATCCTGGCAGGCCTCGGCGGGGCGTTGGGGGTGTTCCTGGGCGGTAGGTATACCGCGCGGATGCAGCCATATGCGGGAATGCCTGAGCGAT
>JBJKSP010000021.1:0-14718 GCA_046703865.1 Thiobacillaceae bacterium | reverse complement strand
GCTACACATCTCGGCCCAGGTGTTGAAGACCCATTACGACAAGACCTTCAGCGGTGCGATGGTGGCCAGCCTGTCGGTGCCTTGGGGCAACCGGGGCGAGGAGCGCGGCGGCTACCACCTGGTATGGCCGCGCGATCTGGTGGAATGTGCCCAGGCCCTCCTGGCCCTGGGCGGCGAGTCCGAGGCCCGGGCCGTCCTGGCCTATCTGATCGCCACCCAGAACCCGGACGGGCATTGGCACCAGAACCAGTGGCTGGGGGGCAGGCCCTATTGGCCGGGTATCCAGCTCGACGAGACCGCCTTTCCTCCCTTGCTGGCGGTATCCCTGATGGAACACGGTGCCTTGGAGGGCCTGCCGGTGGAGGACATGATCCGGCGGGCATTGGCCTTCCTGATACGGGAAGGCCCTGCCAGCCCACAGGATCGCTGGGAGGAGGATGCCGGCGTGAACCCCTTCACCGTCGCCGCCTGCATCGCCGCCCTGGTGGCGGGGGCCGAACTGCTTCCGGAGGCTGAACGCGATCTGCCCCTGGCCGTGGCCGATTTCTGGAACGCCCGCCTGGAGCACTGGTGCGTGGCCTGCGATACTCCCCTGGGGACGGCGCACGGCCTGCGCGAATACTACGTGCGGGAGGCGCCGCCGGAGATCCTGGCGAGCCCGTCGGCCCTTTCCCGCTGCCTGCCCATCAAGAACCGCGACGACGACCCGCGCCTGTCCGCCGCCGAGCAGGTGGGCACGGATTTTCTGCAACTCGTGCGCCTGGGCCTGCGCCGAGCGGACGATCCCCTGATCCTGGATACCTTGAAGCTGGTGGATGCCCTGCTCAGGACCGAGACCCCGGCCGGTCCGGTTTGGCACCGGTACAACGGCGACGGCTACGGTGAACATGCCGACGGCGCAGCCTTCGACGGCAGCGGGCTGGGACGCGGCTGGCCCCTGCTGTCGGGGGTACGGGGCCACCATGCGCTGACCCTGGGCCAGGACCCCCTGCCTTATCTCACGGCGATGAATGCCATGGCCGGCCCGGGCGGGTTGTTGCCCGAACAGGTTTGGGACGCGGCCCCCGTGCCCGAGCGCGGCCTGGAGCCCGGCCGTCCGAGCGGCTCCGCCATGCCCCTGGCCTGGGCCCATGCCGAGTTCGTCAAGCTGGCTGCCTCCCGCGCCTCGGGACGGGTGTTCGACCGGCCCCGGGCGGTTTGGGGACGCTATGCCGGTGCGCGCCCCGAGGCCGCCGCCTGGGTGTGGACGCCCGGTGCCCCCATCGCCTCCCTGGATGTTGGCAAGGCCCTGCACCTCATCTTGCCCGACGCGGCCATCGTTCGTCTGGGCTTCGACGGCTGGCAGGCCGTCGAAGAGCGTGCGACCGAACCCGCCGGCCTCGGCCTGCACGCCCTGCGGCTTTCCCAGGACGACCTGGCCGGCCGTCGGGTGCTCGATTTCACCTGGCGCTGGCAGGCGGGCGAGGCGTGGGTGGGTGAGGACCACCATCTGGCACTGGGTCGCTGATACGGTAAATTTCCAGCCCGCGCATCATTCCTTCCCCGGGACGGGACATGTCATGATTGGTACGTGCGCCTTGATGGAGAAAGGTCAGAAACCGTGATCGACACCGTGGTCGGCAAGCTGTTGATCGCCAACATCGTGATGTTCCTGGCGGAGCTCGCCTTCGGCAACGTCCTCATCCGGTGGCTGGCCCTGTGGCCCCTGGGACTGTTCACCACCGGCCCTTCCGCCTCGATGGCTCCCCCCTTCCTGCCCTGGCAGCTGGTGACCTACGCCTTTCTGCACGGCGGCCTGCTGCATATAGGCTTGAACATGTACGCCCTGTGGCTGTTCGGCAGCCGTCTGGAAGCCGTTTGGGGGCCGCGCCGCTTCACCGTCTATTACTTCGTCTGCGTCGTCGGGGCCGCCCTGACCCAACTGGTGGTGTCCGAGTACCTGCTCATGCACGGCGCCGCGGCCTATCCGGTGATCGGTGCCTCGGGCGGGGTGTTCGGGCTGCTGCTGGCCTACGGAATGCTGTTCCCCCACACGCGCCTGATGCTGTTGTTCCCCCCCATCCCCATCGAGGCGCGCTGGTTCGTGATCGGCTATGGCGCCATCGAGCTGTACGCGGGCGTCACCGGGTCGGCGGAGGGGATTGCCCATTTCGCCCATCTGGGCGGGATGTTCACCGGCTGGCTGATGCTGCGCCGGCGTCACTGACCGGATTACGCGGGGTTTCCTCGGCACCGGCGTCACCGAGCACAGAGGAGCGAGGATCGATCCGGATATTGCGCTGCACAAAACCGGCGCTTTCCAGTAAGCTTCACCCTGGCACCGCGCATGGCACCGGTTCGGCTATAGTGGCTGGATCGCCAGGCCCATGGCGTGTCGGCAGACTGACCCTTTTGACCCGGTTGAGACATGAACGATCTGAAGCAGCGCGCCCTGGCGTATCACGAATTTCCCCGCCCCGGTAAGGTCTCCGTGGAATCCTCCAAACCCTGCACCACCCAGGATGAGCTGTCCCTGGCCTATACCCCCGGTGTGGCCGAGCCGGTCAGGGAGATCGCCCGGGATCCGGACAGTGCCTATCGCTACACCAACAAGGGCAACCTGGTGGCGGTGATCACCGACGGCACCGCCATCCTGGGCCTGGGCAACCTGGGGCCCCTGGCGGCCAAGCCGGTGATGGAAGGCAAGGGGGTGCTGTTCAAGCGCTTCGGCAACATCGATGTGTTCGACCTCGAGGTCCAGGCGCCCAGCGTGGAATCCTTCATCGAGACGGTGGTGAACATCGCCCCCAGCTTCGGCGGCATCAACTTGGAGGACATCGCCGCGCCCCACTGTTTCGAGATCGAGAAGGCCCTGACCGAGCGCCTGGACATCCCGGTGTTCCACGACGATCAGCACGGCACGGCGGTGATCATCTGCGCCGGGCTCATCAATGCGGTGCAGATCCAGGACAAGGACCTGGCCTCGGTGAAGGTCGTATGCCTGGGCGCCGGCGCGGCGGGCATCGCCTCCATGAACCTGTTGATGGCGATGGGCGTGAAGCGGGAACACATCACCCTGGTGGACAGCAAGGGGGTGATCCACGCCGGACGGACTGATCTGAACGAGTTCAAGCGGTCGTTCGCCAGGGAGACCGGCATGCGCAGCCTGGCCGACGCCATGAACGGTGCGGACGTGTTCGTAGGCGTCTCCGGCCCGAATCTGGTCACCCGGGACATGGTGCAGAGCATGGCACCTCGGCCGGTGGTCTTCGCCCTGGCCAATCCGGACCCGGAGATCCTGCCCGACGAAGCCCACGCCGCTCGCGACGACCTGGTGATGGCCACGGGCCGTTCCGACTTTCCCAACCAGGTGAACAACGTCCTCGGCTTCCCCTTCATCTTCCGGGGCGCACTGGACGCCCGTGCCCGGCGCATCACCCAGCCCATGCTGGTGGCCGCCGCCCGGGCGCTGGCGGAGCTCGCCCGCGAGCCGGTTCCCAAAACGGTGCTCAAGGCGTACAAGCTGGAGGCGCTCGCGTTCGGCAGGGACTACATTCTGCCCAAGCCTTTCGATCCGAGGCTGATCGAGCGGGTCCCTCCCGCCGTGGCGGCCGCCGTCCTGTCCTGAGGGTCGGTCATGGTCAAGTCACGGCCTTATTACTTGAATCTGGCGCAGCTCAGGCTGCCCATCGGCGGCTGGGTCTCCATCCTGCACCGGGTCAGCGGTGCCATGCTGTCTCTGACCGCGCCCGTACTGCTCTACGGCTTCATGTTGTCCCTGCGTTCGCCGCAGGATTTCGAGACGGTCAAGGGCTTTCTGGCCAGCGGGCTCGGCCTGCTCGTCCTGCTGGGTCTGGGCTGGGCCACGTTGCATCACTTCTTCGCCGGTCTGCGTCATCTGGGATTCGATCTGGGCTGGGGCGAGGAGAGGCTGCGGGCCCGCCAGACCGCCATCCTCGTCCTGGTGCTGGGCGCGGGTCTCACCGCCCTGCTGGCGCTGGAAGTGTTCTAGATGCGCAAGGTCGGCGGTGCCCATCGCGGCCTCGGCCTGTGGCTCGCCCAGCGGGCGTCGGCCCTGTGGATGGCCCTGTTCCTGCCCGCATTCCTGATCTATGCGGCGGCCCAGGGCGGCATGGACTACGCGGCTTGGCGCGGCCTGTTCGAGCCCGTCTTCGCCAAGGTCACGGCCTGGCTGTTCGCGGCCGCCTTGTTCACCCACGCATGGCTGGGCCTGCGGGAGATCCTCATCGACTACGTCCATCCGCTGGCCTTAAGGCTCCCGCTCTATCTCCTGTTCGCCCTCGCCTATGCGGGCTGCCTGGTTTGGGCGGCAGCCATCCTCTGGGGCATGGGATGATCCCGAAGAGAACCTTCGATGCGGCCATAGTCGGGTCGGTGCGAGCAGGGAGCAGTGCCTGCCGCGCAGCGGCAGGTGCGAACGTCCGCGAGTCGCCGCCGGCCGCCGACTTCAGCGTACCGAATATGTCGACGATGTCATGATCCCCAAGCGAACCTTCGATGCAGTCATCGTCGGCGGCGGCGGGGCAGGGCTCCGGGCAGCCCTGCAGATGGCCCGGGCCGACCTGAAGGTGGCCGTCCTGTCCAAGGTCTTCCCGACCCGCTCCCATACCGTCTCCGCCCAGGGCGGTATCACTGCGGCCCTGGGCAATGTCTCCGAGGACAACTGGCACTGGCACATGTACGACACGGTGAAGGGCTCGGACTACCTGGGCGACCAGGACGCCATCGAGTTCATGTGCCGCAACGCCGCATCGGCGGTGTACGAGCTGGAGCACATGGGCCTGCCCTTCTCGCGCCTGGAAAACGGCAAGATCTACCAGCGCCCGTTCGGCGGACAATCCAGGAACTACGGCGGCGAGCAGGCGGTACGCACCTGTGCCGCGGCCGACCGCACGGGCCACGCCCTTCTGCATACCCTCTATCAGCGCAACATCGCGGCCCGCACCCAGTTCTTCGACGAGTTCCTGGCCCTGGACCTGATCCGGGACGCCGAGGGCTATGTCCTGGGGGTGGTGGCCCTGGAGATCGAGACCGGCGAGGCCTGGTTGCTCGAATCCCGTGTCACCCTGCTGGCCACCGGCGGGGCGGCACGCATCTTCCGGCATTCCACCAATGCCCACATCAACAGCGGCGACGGGCTGGGCATGGTGCTGAGGGCCGGGCTGCCGCTGGAGGACATGGAGTTCTGGCAGTTCCACCCCACAGGCATACCCGAGGTGGGCTCCCTCATCACAGAAGGCGTGCGGGGGGAGGGCGGCTATCTGATCAACAGGGACGGCGAGCGCTTCATGCCCCGCTACGCGCCCCATGCCCAGGACCTGGCCTCCCGGGATGTGGTCTCCCGGGCCATCGCCCAGGAAATCCTGGCCGGGCGGGGCTGCGGCGAACATGGCGACTATGTCCTGCTCAAGCTCGACCATCTGGGACGGGACAAGATCATGGGGCGCCTGCCCGGCATACGCGAGCTTTCCATGCGCTTCGCCGGTGTGGACCCGATCCAGGCCCCCATCCCGGTCACCCCCACGGTCCACTACATGATGGGCGGCATCCCCACCAATCTCCACGGACAGGTGGTGACGCCCGAGCGTTACGGGCCTGAAGAAGCCGTGCCCGGCCTCTACGCCGCGGGCGAGTGCGCCTGCGTCTCCGTGCACGGGGCCAACCGCCTGGGCGGCAATTCCCTGCTGGACTTGGTGGTGTTCGGCCGGTCCGCGGGGGATCATGCCGTCGGCTATCTGCGGGAAAACCCCTTTCCGCGTCCCCTGCCCGGAGAAGCGCTGGACCGGGTGCTGGCCCGACTGGCGCGCTGGGACCGGCCAGACGGCTCCGAGCGCGTACCCCAACTGCGGTTCGAGATGCAGCGCATCCTGCAGGAACACTGCGGCGTCTACCGAAGGGAGGACCTGCTCCGGACCGGCCTGGAAAGGCTGGACCAGGTGGAGGCGAGAATGACCGATGCGGCCATCACCGATCGCAGCAGGGTTTTCAACACGGCGCGGGTGGAGGCCTTGGAACTGGAGAACCTGATGCCCATCGCACGTGCCACCCTGGTTTCCGCCCTGGCCCGTACCGAAAGCCGCGGCGCCCACAGCCGGGAGGACCATCCCCAGCGGGACGACGACCACTGGCTCAGGCACACTCTGTATTCACGCGATGGCGACCAGCTGGATTACAAGCCGGTCAGGCTGAAGCCGCTGACGGTCGAGGCCTTCCAGCCCAAGGAACGGACCTACTGATATCCGAAAGTTAAGTGTGAGTCATGGGTCATTTCAGATCACGCCTCACACCACATGCGTGGGAGCACCCATGAAATTCCGCATCTACCGATATGACCCCGAGTCCGGCGCGCCGCCCCACATGCAGGATTACGAACTGGACATCGACGCCCGGGGCAGGAAGGTACTGGACGCCCTGATCGCCCTGAAGGATCAGGACGACAGCCTGGCCTTCCGCCGCTCCTGCCGGGAGGGGGTGTGCGGCTCCGATGGGGTCAACGTCAACGGCAGCAATTGCCTGGCCTGCATCACGGACCTGGCGGAACTGAAGGAGCCCATCGAGATCCGCCCTTTGCCGCGAATGCCGGTGATCCGCGACCTGGTCGTGGACATGGGCCAGTTCTACCAGCACTACCGGGCGGTCAAACCCTACCTCATCAACCTGGACCCCGAGCCCGAAAGCGAGCGTCTGCAGAGTCCCGAGGACCGGGCCGAGCTGGACGGACTGTATGAGTGCATCCTGTGTGCCTGCTGCACCACCTCATGCCCCTCTTTCTGGTGGAATCCAGAGCGTTTCCTGGGGCCGGCCGCCCTGCTGCAGGCCTACCGCTTCATCGCCGATACCCGTGACCAGGCCACCAACGATCGTCTGGACTATCTGGAAGACCCCTACCGGCTGTTTCGTTGCCACGGGATCATGAACTGCGTGGAGGTCTGCCCCAAAGGCTTGAACCCCACCGCGGCCATCGGCAAAATCAAGACATTGCTTGTAAATCGCGCGCTGTGAAGGGTGTGCCCGGACAAAACCGGCTGCGCTGGCGATGCCGGCGTGGCATGCTGGAACTGGATGCCTGGCTCACCACATTTTTCGAACGTCATTACGCCGAGCTGCCTGCCGACAGGCAGCGCGCCTTTGCCAAGCTGCTGGAGCAGGACGACATGCAGCTGTTCGACTGGCTCACCGCGGCCGCCGAACCCCCGCCCGACCTGCAGCCCATCGTGAATCTCATGAGACAGAGCAAAGACGAATGACGCCTACGAATCGAACCGCAACAATCACCTTCAACGCTACCGGGGAGAGCATCGAGCTTCCCATCCTGGACGGCAGCCTGGGCCCCAACGTGATCGACATCCGTTCTCTGACCCAGCACGGCTATTTCACCTACGACCCCGGTTTCGTTTCCACCGCAAGCTGCAGTTCCGATATCACCTACATCGATGGCGAGGCGGGACTGCTTTACTACCGCGGCTATCCCATCGAGGAGCTGGCGGAGCAATCGGATTTTCTGGAAGTGGCCTATCTCCTGTGGCATGGCGAACTGCCAACGGCCGAACAGAAAAAGGAATTCGATTTCCTGGTCAGTCACCACACCATGCTGCATGACCAGATGAACAATGTATTCCGGGGTTTCCGCCGGGATGCCCACCCCATGGCCGTGATGATCTCGGTGGTCGGGGCCATGGCCCCCTTTTGTCCGGCAAACTACGACGTGGCCGATCCGAGGCAGCGGGAGATCGCCATGCTGCGCCTCCTGGCCAAGGTGCCCACGGTGGCGGCCTGGAGCTACAAGTACAACCGCGGCGATCCCTTCATGTATCCGCAGAATTGCCTCAATTATGCGGAAAACTTCCTGCATATGCTGCACGCCACCCCCTGTGAGCCCTACGAGCCCAACCCCATCCTGACCCGTGCCCTGGACCGCATCCTGATCCTGCACGCAGACCACGAGCAGAATGCCTCCACCTCCACCGTGCGCATCGCTGGGTCCAGTTATGCCAATCCCTTCGCCTGTGTGGCGGCCGGCATCGCCTCCCTGTGGGGTCCGCTGCACGGCGGGGCGAACGAGGCCGTATTGGGCATGCTGGCGGAGATCGGAGACGTCTCCCGCATCCCGGAGGTCATCAAGCTCGCCAAGGACAAGACCAATCCCTTCCGGCTCATGGGCTTCGGCCACCGGGTCTACAAGAACATGGATCCGCGGGCGGCCATCATGCGCCAGGCCTGCCACGAGGTGCTGGACGAATTGGGCCTGCATGACGACCCCATGTTCAGGATCGCACTGAAGCTGGAGGAGATCGCCCTGGAAGACGACTATTTCATCGAGAAGAAGCTCTATCCCAACGTGGACTTCTATTCGGGCATCGTGCTGCGCGCCCTGGGTATCCCCACTTCCATGTTCACCGCCATCTTTGCCCTGGCCCGGACCGCAGGCTGGATCGCCCAGTGGAGCGAGATGGTGTCCATGCCGGGCCACAAGATCGCGCGGCCGCGCCAGCTGTACACCGGTGCCACACGCAGGGACTTCGTGCCGCTAGAACAACGCTAGTCATGGACGACCAGGCCTACTTTTCGGGCAACGCGGAATACCTGGAGGCGTTGTCCGGACATGTGCCTGAATCCCCGTCCGCCTCGACGCCGTTGCATTTCCCCCAGAAAGAGGCACTGTCCGTATCGGATTTGCCGCTGTTGCATTGCGAGACCCGCCAGGTGGGGGTGCTCCAGCTCATCAACTCCTACCGCATGCACGGTTTCCGCATCGCCGACCTGGATCCCCTGAAGCGTCTGCTGCCGCCCCATATCCCTGAACTGGACCCCGCCAACCACGGCCTGACGCCGGCCGACCTCAATGAGGAATTCGAGACCGGTTCCCTTGCCGGGCCGCCCCGGGACAGCCTGCGCAACATCGTGACCCGGCTCAAGAAGGCCTATTGCGGTACCCTGGGACCGGAATACATGCATCTGACCGATACCCAGCGCAGACGTTGGCTCCAGCGGCGCACGGAGGGCGAGGAGGGCGTGCACGAGCTCACCGCCCGGCGCAAGCTCTGGCTCATCGACCAACTGACTGCGGCCGAGACCCTGGAGAAGGTCATCCATACCCGCTATGTGGGACAGAAGCGCTTCTCCCTGGAGGGAGGGGAATCCCTCATCGTCCTGCTCAATTACCTCATCGAGATCGCCGCGCGGGCCGGCGTGATGGAGATCGGCCTGGGCATGGCCCATCGCGGCCGCCTGAACGTTTTGCACAATGTCCTGGGCCGTTCGGCCATCGACATGTTTGCCAGCTATGGCGGCCAGTCCGAAGAAGACAGCAGCAGCGGCGATGTGAAATATCACCAGGGCTATGCGCGGGAGCTGGAGACGCGCAGCGGGCCCATCCGGGTGGCCCTGGCCTTCAACCCGTCCCATCTCGAGATCGTGGACCCGGTGGTGGAGGGGTGGGTGCGCGCCCAGCAGCAGCGGCGGGGAGACCGGGACGGCAGCATGGTGATGCCCGTGGTCGTCCACGGCGACGCGGCCTTCTCGGCTCAGGGCGTGGTCATGGAGACCCTGAACATGGCCGCCACCCGGGGTTTTTCCACGGGCGGCACCATCCACGTCGTGGTCAACAACCAGATCGGCTTCACCACCTCGGACCCGCGGGATTCACGCTCCACGCTGTATTGCACCGATGTGATGAAGATGGTGGATGCGCCGGTGCTGCACGTGAACGGCGACGATCCGGAAGCGGTCCTGAAGGCGGTCCGGACCGCCTTCGACTACCGGATGACCTTCAAGCACGATATCGCCATAGACCTGGTCTGTTTCCGGCGCCTGGGCCACAACGAACAGGACGAACCCATGGTCACCCAGCCCCTGATGTACAGGCGTATACGCAGCCATGCCGGGGTGCGTGAGATCTATGCGGACAAGCTCGCCGGGGAGGGGTTGCTGGGCCCGGGGCAGGCGGAGGAAAGGGTCGAGGCCTACCGGCGGGCATTGGATGCCCAGGCCGAGAATGGCCTCAAGCCGCCGAATCCCTACACCCCCGATTGGAGCTTATACAAGGACAAGCATTGGCGGTCACCCGCCGCGACGGCGGTGCAGTTGGACCGGCTCAAGGCGCTGGGCGCAAGGGTAAGCGAGGTGCCGGAAGGCTTCACCCTGCATCCCAGGGTCATCATGGTCATGGGCAACCGGCGCCAGATGGCGGAAGGGTCCCTGCCCCTGGACTGGGGGATGGCCGAGACCCTGGCCTATGCCGCCCTACTCACGGAGGGACACGGTGTGCGGCTGAGCGGCCAAGACAGCGGCCGTGGCACCTTCTTCCATCGCCAGGCGGTGTTGCACGATCAAAACCGGGAACGCTGGGACGCGGGAATCTACGTGCCCTTGCAGCATCTGGCACCGGACCAGGCCAAGTTCCTGGTGGTGGATTCACTCCTTTCGGAGGAAGCCGCGCTTGGTTACGAATACGGCTATGCCAGTGCGGCGCCGGATCAGCTCATTGTCTGGGAGGCCCAGTTCGGAGACTTCGTCAACGGCGCCCAGGTGGTGGTCGACCAGTTCATCGCAGCCGCCGAGGCAAAATGGAGTTTGCTCAACGGCCTCACCCTCTTTCTGCCCCACGGCTACGAGGGGCAGGGGCCTGAACATTCCTCGGCCAGGATCGAACGCTTCCTCCAGCTGGCGGCCCAGGACAACCTCCAGGTCGTGCAACCCAGCATGCCGGCCCAGATGTTCCATGTGCTTCGCCGACAGGTGCTGCGTCCTTATCGCAAACCCCTCATCCTGTTCACGCCCAAGAGCCTGCTCCGGCACCCCGACTCATCGTCTCCGTTGTCTGACTTGGCACAGGGACAGTTCCAAACCGTAGTGGACGACACCGGGGGTTTGGATCCCAAGGGTGTGAAGCGGCTAGTCATTTGCAGCGGGAGACTTTATTTTGATTTGGTACAACACCGCAAAGATCGCCCGGATATCGCGATATTACGCATAGAACAGCTCTATCCGTTCCCGGACGCGGAAATCGAGGCGGCGTTGGTGCAATATGTCCAGGCACAGGAAATCGTCTGGGTCCAGGACGAACCCAAGAATCAGGGGCCCTGGCGTTTTATGGCCTATCATCTACGCACGGTCAGTTCACTGCCCATTCGTTATGTTGGACGTCCACCCTCGGCTTCACCGGCGACCGGTTTTGCCAGTGTGCACAAGGCGCAACTCGAACGCATTCTTGAGGAAACGTTTCAGGGCTGATCCTATATCACGATTAAATGAGCCTCGATTCAAGGCTGCGGCGTTCATGAAAAAAGCCCTGCTCTTCTATAGCAGGGCTTTTTTGTCGAGTAGGGTGATCAGGCCAGGAAATCTTCCAGCCTCTTGCCAGCGGCGAGGGCCTCAACCATCCAACGGGGCTTGCGCCCCTTGCCAGTCCATGTGGCACCACTGGCGGGATCGCGTTACTTGTGGGCAGCTGTGCTCTTGCCCCTGCCCTTGGCCTTCCCCGAGAAGCCCAAATCGGCCCCGGTGATTCCATATTCAGCCATTTTTGCCTTGATTTCTGCAACGGCGTTGGAAATTTCCTGCTTGCGTGCAGCTTCAGCCTGATGTTCCAGTTCTGCGATCTTTTGCTTCAATTCTTTGTAAGTTGCCATCATGCCCTCCGATCAAGTGGAAACATACTGCGTACGGTACGGTGAAAGTATAAATAAAAAAACAGCCATCACCAATATGTCTATGACTGTATCGTATCTTACCCCCTTCAGATTGGATGTTATCCGAACCGTTCGGATAATTTCCAATTCGGTGATAGCGGAGGAGAGGTGTCCAGGATGGTTATTGCAGGAGATAGGGAAAGACGAGAAACGGGCCCGCAGGAGGGCGGACCCGTAATCAATCACGGAAGGATTTGCTCTTGTTGGGAAGGCGGGTTATTGGTCTCCACCATCACCAGCGGCTCAGATGACGAGGATGTATTCGGTCGAGGTCGACGGCGCGATCTAACCGGTTCGTCGGCATCGCCCCCGACCATTTCGGCAGGTGCTGCGGTGGATGAGGTCTCCACCATGACAAGGGATTGCTCAGAGCCTGCCGGGGCGGCATCCGGCGCACGACGCTGGCGTCTGCGGCCCTTATGCCCTTCCTCCTTTCCAGGTTCGCCCGAATCCACGGGAGTAGCAGCTGCCTGGGTCTCCACCATTTCCAGCCCGGCCGCCCTGAGGTCAGGTTCGGACGATTTGGCCGGTTCGGGAGTGGGCTGAGGAATGGGCGCTTGGTCGGCGGCAGCCGGCTGCTGTTGGGTTTCTGTAACCGTGGCTGTCTCTTCGGGCTCTGCCTTGACCTCCGGTGCTTTGGGAGCCTGGGGAGGTTGAGCCGGTTTGACATCGGTTTCGGCAGCTACGTCTGCCTGAGCGGGGCGCCGGGCCGCCAACTCTCCTTGTGCCTCGGCAGCGCGTTCTTCGTCGGCACTGCGGGTCGGGGCAGGAATGTCCTCCCGGCCCTCGACGCGGCGCCCGCGTCCGCCTCCGCCTCCGCGACGACCACGGCGGCTGCGACCCTGACCTTCCCGCTCTTCCGCTCCCGCCTCTGGCGCAGCGCCACTCTTCGATTTGTCAGCCTGCGCACCCGTGTTGGATGGGGGGCCACCCGTCGGTGTTGCCGGCCGCTCACGCCGGCGCTCCTGGCGTTCTGTCCGCTCGCTTTTTTCGCCGCGTGCCGCGGTGCGCGTACCCTGTGCGGGACCCTCACCCCGGGCGATGCTCCGGTCGGCTCGTTCAGGGCGTTGGGGGCGTTCGTTCCGGCCCCTGCGGGCATCACGGCCCTCGCGGCTCCTTCGCGGTTCCCTCGGCTCCTTCTTGACCTCGGGTTTTTTGGTGACGACTTCGACCGGTTCTACGGCCGGGGCGTTGAGCCCGCGCAGCCAACCCACGATCCGGCCCATGAGTCCCGTTTTCACGGGTTCAATGACCGGAGCCTGGGCGGGGAGGGGCGCCGGTTGGCTGGGCGTGATGCCTTGGACCATGGGTTGCGGCCGATCCGTTTTGGCAGCGCTGCCGACGGAACTGGCCAGGGCTTCCGGCTCCGCTGGTTTTTCCGTCATCTGGTAGCTGGGGACCAATTCCTCTGTCTGGTTGAGCTGATCGTGGCGCAGACGGGCCAGGACATAGCGCGGCGTCTCGAAGTGTATGGTGGGGATCATGATCACTTCGACCTTGTGGCGGGCCTCGATGTTGAGGATATCCGTCCGCTTTTCGTTCAGGAGATAGGTGGAGACATCCACCGGGGCCTGGATATGGATGGAGCCGGTATTCTCCTTCATGGCCTCTTCCTGGAGCAGGCGCAGCAGGTGCAGGGCAAAGGATTCCGTGCTGCGCACGTGTCCCGTGCCGCTACACCTGGGGCAGGTGATATAGCTGGTCTCGCCCAGGGAGGGCTGCAGACGCTGGCGGGACAGTTCCAGCAGGCCGAAGCGGGAAATCTTTCCTACCTGGACACGTGCCCGGTCATAACGCAGGGCCTCGCGCAGCTGATCTTCGACTTCGCGCTGGTTCTTGCCGCTTTCCATGTCGATGAAGTCAATGACGATCAGTCCGCCCAGGTCACGCAACCGCAGCTGTCGGGCCACTTCATCGGCCGCTTCCAGATTGGTGTTGAAGGCGGTCTGCTCGATGTCGGTGCCTTTGGTCGCCTGGGCCGAGTTCACGTCGATGGCGACCATGGCCTCGGTGTGATCGATGACGATCGCGCCGCCGCTGGGCAGGGGTACGGCCCGGGAATAGGCGGTCTCGATCTGGTGTTCGATCTGGAAGCGGGAAAACAAGGGTACGCTGTCCGAGTACAGTTTGACCTTGTTGACGTTGTTCGGCATCACATGGGCCATGAACTGCTTGGCCTGTTCATAGATGGAGTGCGTGTCGATCAGGATTTCGCCGATGTCCGGCGTGAAGTAGTCCCGGATGGCCCGGATCACCAGACTGGATTCCTGATAGATCAGGAATGCCCCGTTCTGGGATTGGGCAGCCCCGTCGATGGCCTGCCAAAGCTGCAGGAGGTAGTTGAGATCCCATTGCAGCTCTTCCAGACTGCGGCCGATGCCGGCCGTACGGCCGATCAGGCTCATCCCCGGGGGGACTTCCAACTGGGCCAGCAGGTCACGCAGCTCGTTGCGCTCTTCACCCTCGATGCGGCGTGAAACGCCGCCACCGCGTGGATTGTTGGGCATCATGACCAGATATCTTCCGGCCAGGCTGATGAAGTTGGTCAGGGCGGCGCCCTTGTTGCCTCGCTCGTCCTTTTCCACCTGGACGATGAACTCCTGACCTTCCTTAAGGAGATCCTGGATACGGCTGCGGCCGCCATCGCCGGAGATCGAGGCGCGGGTAATCTCCTTGAAAGGCAGAAAACCGTGGCGCTCGGCCCCGTAGTCGACGAAGCAGGCCTCCAGGCTGGGTTCGACCCGCGTGACGACGGCCTTGTAGATATTGCCCTTGCGTTGTTCCTTGGTGGCGGACTCAATGTCGAGGTCGATGAGTTTCTGACCGTCGACAATGGCGACGCGGAGTTCCTCCGCCTGCGTCGCATTAAAAAGCATGCGCTTCATTCAATCACCCCTGTGCGAACCGCACCCGGGGACGATAAACCTCGCCGCCTCGTGACGGCCTGGGAGGCAGGGAATCAGACGGCGTCGATGGGTTTCACGTCGCAGTTGGTTTCGTGCATATTCCTTAGGTCTATCCGATATTC
>JBJKSP010000020.1:0-2602 GCA_046703865.1 Thiobacillaceae bacterium | reverse complement strand
GTTGCCCGCCGACAAAAGCACGAAGAAACGGTCTTCCGGCCAATGGAAGATGTGCATCTTGGAATAGGTGCTGATGTTGTCGATACCTGCGTTGGTGCGGGAATCGGAACAGAACACCAATCCTTCGTTGACGTTGATGGCTAGACAGTAAGTCATTGATCCAAGCCCGAGTGTCTTGGTAGGAATATAACCACAGATTCGACTCGTGCGAAACCTCGGAGTTTACGAAGGTGTGCCGCATATTCAGCCGGACTTGAGGTATTCGGCCGCCAGGGCAGCGTAGCGCTCGGCCCCGGGGCCCAGATCGGCCAGTTCGTCCGGGGTCAGGCGACGCAGCGCCCGGGCGGGCCTGCCCACGTAGACCCAGCCGGTTTCCAGCACCTGGCCTTCCCGCACCAGGGACCCGGCCCCCAGCAGGACCCGGGGTTGGATCACGGCCTTGTCCATGACCAGACAGCCCATGCCGATGAGGCATTCGTCGCCGATGGTGCAGCCGTGCAGGATCACCCCATGGCCGACGGTCACCCGTGTACCGATGCCGACTGGGGCACCGGCCGGATCCGCCGGCCGTTTGTGGGTCACGTGGAGGACCGAGTTGTCCTGTAGATTGCTCAGGGCGCCGACCCGGATGGCATTGACGTCGCCCCGGATCACCACGCCGGGCCAGACCGAGACCCGGTCGCCCAGTTCCACGTCCCCGATGACCGTGGCGCTCGGGTGTACGTAGACGTCCCGACCCAGTTTGGGCTGCATCCCGCGGTAGGTTTCGATGGCCATGGCCCCTCTGGAAAAAAGCGTGAACGGCCTCAAGTATAGTGACTCTGAAACAGTGACTCCCGCACCCTCTCCACGCACACCATCATCAGGACGACCGACCCAACGCCATGACCGACCCCGTACAGAACCCCTTGCTGGACTTCTCCGGCCTGCCCCGATACGCCGAGATCAAACCCGAACACGTCACCCCTGCCGTTGACCAGCTGCTGGCGGATAACCGCGCCCTGGTGGAGCGCCTCGCGTCGGACCCATTCGCACTCGGTTGGATGGACTTCGTCTCCCCGCTGGAGGACGCCAACGAGCGTCTGTCCCGGGCCTGGGGGCAGGTTTCCCACCTGCACGCGGTGCTGGACAGCCCCGGGCTGCGGGAAGCCTATAACGCCAACCTGCCCAAGATCACCCAGTACTACGCCGAGCTCTCCCAGCACGAGGGGCTCCACCGCAAGTACAAGGCCCTGCGGCAAAGCGCGGGTTACGCTGCCTTGGACGCCGCCCGGCAAAAGGTCGTCGACAACGAGCTGAGGGACTTCAGGCTGGGGGGGGCCGAGCTGCCCGAGGCGGACAAGGCCCGCTTCAAGGCGATCCAGGAGGAGCTGGCAGGGCTGTCGGCCAAGTTCGAGGAGAACCTGCTGGACGCCACCAATGCCTGGTCCAAGCTGATCTCCGACGAGGCAGACCTGGCCGGCGTGCCGGAAGACGTGAAGGAGATGTTCCGCGAGCAGGCGCGGGCCGCGGGCCAGGAGGGATTCCGGCTCAACCTTCAGGCCCCTTTCTTCATCCCAGTCATGCAGTTCTGCTCCAACCGGGCACTGCGGGAGGAGATGTACCGGGCCTATGTCACCCGGGCCTCGGAATTCGGTCCCGAGGCCCTGGACAACACCTCCCTCATCGGCCGTGTCCTCAGGCTGCGGCGGGAGGCCGCCCATCTGCTGGGCTACGGAGACTACGCCCAGGTCTCCCTGGTGCCCAAGATGGCCGAAACGCCGGACGAGGTCCTAGGCTTTCTCAACGAGCTGGCGCGACGGGCCAAGCCCTATGCCGAGCGGGACATGGACGAGCTGAGGACGTTCGCGGCCCGGGAACCGGGGCTTTCCGATCTGCAGTCCTGGGACACGGCCTACGCCTCGGAGAAGCTGAGGGAGGCCCGCTACGCCTTCTCGGAGCAGGAGGTGAAGCAATACTTCCAGGAACCCCGGGTGCTGGCCGGCCTGTTCCGCCTGGTCGAGACCCTCTACGGGCTGGAGATCCGCCCCGACCAGGCCCCCGTCTGGCACGGGGACGTGAAGTTCTACACCATTCGGGACAGGTCGGGGCTCACCGTGGGCCAGTTCTACCTGGACCTCTACGCGCGGGAAACCAAGCGCGGCGGCGCCTGGATGGACGACGCCATCGGGCGGCGCCGCACCGCGAAGGGGGTGCAGACGCCGGTCGCCTACCTCAACTGCAACTTCTCGCGCCCCGTCGGGAACCGCCCGGCGTTGTTCACCCACGACGAGGTGATTACCCTGTTCCACGAGTTCGGCCACTGCCTGCACCATCTGCTGACGCGCGGCGAAGACCTCGGCGTCTCGGGCATCAACGGCGTCGAATGGGATGCGGTCGAGCTGCCGAGCCAGTTCATGGAGAATTTCTGCTGGGAGTGGGACGTGCTGTCGCGCATGACGCGCCATGTGGAAACCGGCGACGCCTTGCCGCGCGCGCTGTTCGACAAGATGCTGGCGGCCAAGAATTTCCAGGCGGGCATGCAGATGGTGCGCCAGATCGAGTTCGCCCTGTTCGACATGCACCTGCACCACGACTTCGACCCGGACGGGCCCATGACGGC
>JBJKSP010000019.1:0-2617 GCA_046703865.1 Thiobacillaceae bacterium | reverse complement strand
CGAGGTGCTGGATGCCTCGGGCTTCGGCATCCTGTGCCTCACGTGCAACAACCTCACGGCACCGTGGATCCTGTTCGAGGCGGGCGCACTGGGCAAGCGCTTCGAGCAGACGCGCATCGTGCCGTTGCTGATCGATCTCAAGGTGCCGGACTTGACCGGCCCGCTGGCCCAGTTCAATGCCGCCCTGCCGGAGAAGGGCGACATCGCCAAGCTGGTGGCGGCGATCAACGCCGAGTTTGGCGCGGCGAAGCTCACCGACAAGCAGCTCGACAAGGCATTCTCCGTCTGGTGGCCGGAACTGGAGAAGTCGCTGCAGCGGGCGGCGGCGAAGGCTGCAGCCGCAGGCTCACGGGCCTTTGCCTACGATGTGTTTCTGTCCACGCCGATGGCGGCGTTTGCCACCGAAGAGGAATACGTCGCGGCCCGTGCGCAGTTCAGGAAGGTCTTCGATGCGCTCAGGCAGGACGGATTCACCGTGTACTGGGCAGCGGAGAGGGTCGAGTCCATGACGGCATTCGATTCGCTCGACGTGTCGGTGCTCGATGACCTCAGGGCCTTGCAGCGCAGCCGACGTTTCGTGCTGATCTATCCCCAGAAGCTCGCCAGCAGCGCATTGTTCGAGGCCGGCTACGCGCTCGCGCTCAAGCGCTTTTCCCATTATTTCGTTCGCAACCGCAACGATCTTCCGTTCCTCATGCGCGAACTGGCGGGCTCGGATGCGAGCGTGCGCATCCATACGGAACAGGACTGGAAGGATTACGACGACCTGGCGGCCAGGATTCACAAGTACAAAGACAAATGGTTTGGCCCATGATGGCGGCGACCCGCCGGCGATGGTCCGGCGAAGTGGCGTTGTTCCGGCGCACCCCACGGCCATCGGCACGGTCATCGAGCAACGGGGCCAGGTCTCCGAGGCCGTCAGGGAACGGGCCGGGGTGTGGAGCGGATGACATCCTGGACCCGCCACTGCGGGCCAGTGCAGCACCGCGAGGGTGTGGCCTCCGGTCCGCGGAGATGCTACAAACCTAACTAAGCCCGCGATGGACCTGCGCAAGGGACGGGGCTGACAGAGGCCGGGAGACAAGAAGCGAGGCCCCATAAACGTGCTTGTTTTCGACAGACAGGAGAGGAGGCCACCATGCCAGGGCGTGTCGAAATTGATTCCGCGCCGGCGGCGGAGAAAGACCGCTCGACGGTCAGCCCGGCATGAGCGGGCCGACCGATAACGGAAATGCCGATATGGCAGGGCCCGACCTCTTCATCAGCTACGCGCGGGAGGACCGGGACGCCGCACAGGAACTCGCCCACGCCCTGAACGCGGAGGGGTGGTCGGTCTGGTGGGACCGGGAGATCCGGGGCGGGTCTGATTTCACGGATGCCATCGCGGCCAGCCTCACGGCCGCCAGGCTGGTGCTGGTCCTGTGGTCGGAACCGGCCGTGCGTTCCTCCTTCGTGCGCGACGAATCGGCCCGGGCCCGGGACGCGGGCAAGCTGTTTCCCCTGCGCATCGAGGCGGTGGACCTGCCCCTGGGCTTCGGCCAGATCCAGACCCTGGACCTGATCGACTGGGAAGGGGACGCCCAGGCGCCCGAATTCCGGTCCGTGGTGGTGGAGATTCGCCGTGCCCTGGGCCAGCAGACCGGCCCGCTGCCCATCGTCCCGATCCGCCGCTGGCGTTGGAAACGGCTGGCCTGGGTGGCGCTGGCCGTGTTCGTGCTGGCCGGCGGTTACGAGGGCTACCGGTGGCACCAGCAGGCCACGGCGGAACGCTTCTTCCAGGAGGGCCTGAAGGAGCAGTTCGGCCATGAGCCCAACCTGGAGAGCGCCCGCAACAACTATCTCACCTCTCTGGAATATCGGCCGAAATATGCCCGTGCCCGCTATTATCTGGGCCACGTCTACGCCCAGCTCCAGCTCCCCCAGGAGGCCCTGAGCAGTTTCCGTCAGGCCGTCGCCATCCGGACCGGGTTGGACGCCGCCCAGATCCAGGAGGCCGATCGCCTCATCGCCCTGCTGACCGTACCCGCCGAGCCCACACCCCTTTCCCGGACTTCGGACGCGGGGGCCGCCGGCCCGCCGGCAGGCGGGACCGGCACCACGGAGCTGGAGACCGCGCACCTTGCAGCGCCGCACCCCAGCGCGCCGGTTATGGAAACGGCCCCATCATCGGCTGGCCATGCCGCGCCGCCGGTCGAGCATCTCGCAGGCCTGCCCCATGTGCCGCCGGACGCCGCCCAGACCGCCCGCGTCGAGGCCCTGGTGGAACAGATGTTCGCGCCCGCCAGGGAGACGCGGGTGTCCGCCACCACCACCCTGATCGTGGATGCCGCCCTGGTCTCCGACGCCGTGCCCCTGGCCCTGACGGCGGCGTTGCGCGCCCAGCATGACATGCCGGCCGACGCGACCGCGCGGCAAACCGTTCACTCCGGCATCATCAACACCCTGGTCCTGCTGCGCAGCGCCAGCCCGATGACCCTGCGCAAGCATGGGGACGAGGTGCGTCGGTTGACCGCAATGGCGCGCCAGAACGGTACCCAGACCGCCGAGATCGCCGACCAGGTGACGGCCCGGCTCGACGCCGCGGTCAGGGAGACTCCGGTCGCCTACATCCAGATTG
>JBJKSP010000018.1:0-5415 GCA_046703865.1 Thiobacillaceae bacterium | reverse complement strand
GCCCGCACCTTGGGCAAAACCTCACGGGCGAACCATGTCACTGCGTCCACGTTGGGCCAGTAATTCATCGCACCCGTGAAGACGATCGCCTCCGTCCCCTCCGGATAGGGACAGGGATAGTCACGATCCGGAGAGAAGTAACCCGTGACCACGGCGTTTCCGTACCAAACCACCCCGTCCGCCACCTCGGGCGCGGCCCGACGGAAGTCCGCCGCCTCTGCATCGGACACGAACAGGCCCACATCGAACTCCGCCGCCACCCGGCGTTCCCATTCCAACAGCCGCCGTCCCTCCCGGCGGTACAGCCAGGAAAGAGGCCAGGGCTTATTGGGGGCATACTGCCGCCACTTGTCGGAATCCATGTCCACGAAATCCATGATCCGGATCACGCCGCCGGCCGGGACGAGGAACCGGGCCATGGCAGAGGAATAGGCCACCGCCAGGTCCATGCCTTCGGCTAGCCGGGCCCGGACCCAGGCGGTCATGCGCGGATTGCGGTAATAGGTCAGGGTCAGGGCCTCGCCCGTCAACAGGCCCTGCAGGGACCCCCATCTGGCCGTGGCCGGTCTGATCCGTTCCAGGTGTACGCTGGCACAAAACCCACGCAAGGTGTCCGCGTAACGCCAATCATCAGGATCATCCACGAACGCCCCCAAATGCACGCGGTAGCTGCGTGCCAGATGCCTAAGCAGGTGGTAGGACCGGATCTTGTCTCCCTTGTCGGGAGGGTAAGGGATACGGTGGGACAGGAAGAGAATGTCTCGCATCGTGCGGGGCCTTCAGCCCAGGTTGCGCACGATATGCGGCCCGATCATGTTCGCCACGGCCCGGGGCATGCGTTGCCAGGCCTGGATGAACATGCGGTACTTGGGATTGTTGGGATTGTTCTCCGGCACACGCGAGGCGCGGACCAGTTTGTAGCGGTAGTCCAAAGGCTGGGCCTCGAACCCCCAATTTCGTTTGAAGTCGTAGGAGCCCGAACCTACCTTGCTGCGGCCGTAATCGAACAACTTGCACCCTCGGGCCACGGCCCGGCGCATCACCTCCCAATACATGAAGTCGTTGCCCGCCACGGCGCGCGCCTCGGCAGTGCCCCCACCGTAGTAAGGCAACACCTCGTCCCTGAAGTAGAAGTTCAGGACGCTGGACACCACCCGGCCTTCAAGGATGATGGTGACGATGTCGCAATCCGGCCCGAAGACCTCCAGCAGGAGGTCGAAGTAGCGGCGGGAGAACACCGGCGTGCCCAGGCGATGCACACTCTCGGAATAGGCTTGGTAAAAGCGTCTGGCCTCCGTGTCGATCTCGCTTTTCAGGCCCGCCTTGATGCCCTTGCGCACCATGGCCCGCTGCTTGCGGGGGATGGCCTGCAAGTTCTTCTCCACCTCCGGTTCCAGCGCCTTGCGGAAGCTCACATAGAGCCCGGTCCCAGGCCACTCGGGGTGGGACGAGACGTCCCGGTCTCGGTATTCCAGATGCCCCACGCCCAGCTTATCCGCCAAGTCCTGGGCTGCCCGGTCCAAGGCCATCCGCGCCTCCTCGGTCGATGCCGCGATACCGCCGTAGACGCAGAAAGGCGTGGAGATCAGGGCGTGGCCGAACAGACGGCTCCTGATTTCCGCCAGCGGCAAGATGCCTTCGATGGCGCCGGCGCGCTCGGCGACCAAATAGTGGGTGGTGTGGCCGAAGGCCTGCTCAATGACCCGGCACCAACCGAAGCGGTGAAAAAAGGTGGCTTCGGGCAGGTCTGACACGTAGCTGTCCCACTCGGCAGCGTCCGTCTCGCGGGCCGAGCGAACGATCAGTTGATCCATGGTAGTCGTCGATTACAAGTAAGGCGTGACGGCTGTCGGCTACGCTGGGCAGCCGTCAGCCGTCACGCTTCACACGGCCTGAACAGCCAGATCCCTGGCATAGACCTCATCCACCCTGCCCCAGCGGTGATCCGTCAGCAGGCGGTCGAGCTTGGACTCCATCCGCCCAAGATTCACGTAATGGCGAAAGCGGCTCTTGGCGCTTGCGCCGGGTACCCTGGGTTGGTCGGGATCGACCTCCCAGGGATGGAAATAAAACATGCAGGGTCTGCCCTCATCGTGGTTGACGCGACCGATGAGCCAACTGGCCAGACGGTATGGCATGAGCCTGAAATAGCCACCGCCCGCCGCCGGGATGTTTCTGCCCAGAAAACTCACCGTGGTCGGTGGCAGTTCCAGCAACACGGGACAGCCTGCCGGGCGGTAGGGGAAACGGGGCGCATCGGGCATGCCGTAATGGTCGTGAGCGATGGGGTAGATGCTGGAGCTGTACCGGTAGCCCGCTTCCACCAGAACATCCAGTGCCCACAGATTGCCGGCCCCGATGGAAAAGCTCGGGGCACGATAGCCCCGCACCTCCATACCGGCGATGTCTTCAAGGATCCGCTTGGCCCGGGTGACGTCTTCCCGGAAGGAGAGAGGATCAAGGTCGGTGGCCCGTTCATGACCATAGCCGTGGCTGGCCAGTTCATGGCCCGCGTCCACGATGGCCCGTGTCAAGCTGGGATAGCGCTCGGCGACCCAGCCCAGCGTGAAAAAGGTCGCCTTGATGTCGCGCCGGTCGAACAGGTCTAGAATCCGCTCCACATTGGCCACCACACGGCACGGCCAACCATCCCACTCGTCGCGCCTGATGTGGGGAGCGAAGGCCGCGACCTGGAAGTAGTCTTCCACGTCTACGCTCATCGCATTGCATATGGGCTCGGCCTGCACAAGCACTGTATTCCTTGACGAATTCAATCTGACAATCCACACAAGCAAGGGCCGGACCGCACCGACTTACCGGGAACGGCGCCCTTACCGCAGTGACCCGCTCGGATCTGGGATCCCCTGGGTTCGTAATCTAGCCGTTGGCGACGAAATCCCGCCGCCCATCGAGCCAACCTCCGAGGATGTCCGAGATGCGTTCAGCCGCTCGGCCATCCCAGTATTCCGGGATCCGGCCGCGCTTGCCGCCGTTGGCGAGAATGTCGTCGAAACATTGCAGTATCTTGTCCGGGTCGGGGCCTGTGAGGGTGTTGGTCCCTTCCTTCAGGGTGCAGGGCCGCTCGGTGTTTTCCCGCAAGGTGATGCAGGGGACCCCCAGGGCCGTGGTTTCCTCCTGCAATCCGCCGGAATCCGTGAGCACTGCCGTGGCGTCCCGGGTCAAGCCCAGCATCTCCAGATAACCCAGGGGCTGCATCAGCCGAATGCCGGGATGATCCAACCTGGCCAGCAGCCCGAAGCGCTCGGCCGCGGCCCGCGTCCGGGGATGGATGGGAAAGGCCACCGGTACCCTCTCTGCGATGGACTCGACCGGCCCCAGGATACGACCTAGGGTGGCGGGATCGTCCACGTTGGATGGGCGGTGCAGCGTGAGCACCGCATAACCTTCTTTCGGCCGTCCTCCCAGGGTCTGCTCCGCGGGGACGCAACGTTCCAGATTCCGGTGGAGGGTATCGATCATCACGTTACCCACGAAATGCACCCGGCCGACGTTAATGCCTTCCCGCACCAGGTTGGCATGTGCCCCGCGTTCGGTGGTGAAGAGCAGGTCGGAGAGCTGGTCGGTGAGGACCCGGTTGATTTCTTCCGGCATCTGCCTGTCGAAGCTGCGCAGGCCCGCTTCCACATGGATGACCGGTACCCCTTTCTTGGCTGCCACCAGCGCACAGGCAATGGTGGAGTTGACGTCGCCCACCACCAGGATGGAACGCGGCGCCTCCTGGTCCAGCACCGGCTCGAAGGCCCGCATGATCTCGGCAGTCTGCACCGCGTGGCTGGCCGAACCCACTTCCAGGTTGACGTCCGGCCGGGGAATGCCCAGCTGCTCGAAAAAGCTGTCGCTCATTGCGGCATCGTAGTGCTGCCCGGTGTGTACCAGACGGGCGGAAATGGTTTTGCGCCGGAAGGCCGCCATGATGGGGGCGATCTTCATGAAATTGGGTCGCGCACCCACCACGCATAGAACCTCGCAACTCATGGGTGCCTATTCCCGTTCCTGACCTTCGCTGACGGTATAGAGGATCTTGCGCACCATGGGCACGAGCCGGGTCAAAGTGCGCTCGATCTGGTTGAGCCTGTCTTCCAGGTCCGCGGACAGCTGTGCCTGAATATTGCTGTCAGGCAGACTTTTCGCCGGCGTGCCATTCGCTCCGCCGCCCGCCCGTGCCTCCTGGTGATGCACCTCCTGACGCATGTCTTGAATGACCTCCTGGATCACGTCGGCATCGAACCTTGTACGCTCTTCAAGGAATCCGAACAGTAGCACCCGGTCACAGAGGGTGATGATCCGGCGTGGAACGCCGTTGGAGTAGGCATGAATGGCGCCAAAGGCGTCCTCGGTGAAGGTGGGCATGCCCTTCCACCCACTGGTCTTGAGCCGATGCAGGATATAGCCCATGGTCTCGTCGCGGTCCATCGGCCCCAGGTGATACGAGGCGATGACCCGCTGTCTGAGCTGCAGCATTTCCGGGCTTTGGATGGTGTCCCTGAACTCCGGCTGCCCGAGCAGAAAACTCTGCAACAGAGACTTTTCCGCCTCCTGGAAATTGGACAGCATGCGCAGTTCCTCCACCGCGCGCGGTGTCAGATTCTGCGCTTCATCCACGATGAGCAGCGCCCGCTTGCCCTGGTGCAGCGCATTGCCCAGGAAGGACTGAAGATGGTTGAGCAGGGCGGCCTTGCTCACCTGCTCATATTCCAGTCCGAAGGCCCCGGCCACACTGCGCAGGATGTCATCGGCATCCAATTGCGTGCTCACCAGATTGGCCGCCAGATAGTTGCCACGCTCCAGCTTTTTCAGCAGGCTCTTGACCAGCATGGTCTTGCCTGCCCCCACATCCCCCGTGATGATGATGAAGCCCTCTCCCAGGGAAAGTCCGTATTCCAGGTAGGAGAAGGCACGCTTGTGTCCGCGGCTGCCGAAAAAATAACGCGGATCCGGGTTCAGTTGGAACGGTTTGTCGCGTAACTGGTAATAAGCCTCGTACATATTGCCTCGGCGTTGATCAATCCAGGTCCATCATCTAGCGTGTCCCGGCGCAGTGCTTCCCATTTCAGGCAAATCACGTGCCAGACATCTTCGAGCCTGAATTACGGACATTGTCACATGCTTGGAAGGTCGAGACGTTGCGTGATACGCGCAGGCCCGATCGGCCCAGCTCTCATCAGAGCGTCATGTTCAGGAAAGCAGAGAGACGGTTTTCCTTGTAATTGTTGGCGGTAGTGTCGGAATTCCGCTGTTGATGACTAAGTTCCATACTACCGGTGACCTTATGCGTAATTTTCCGATTTGCAATCAGGCCCACATTCCAGAGACGGTCCTGTTGTGTACTGCCGACAGCTTCGACTTGGGACTCTCCGCCCGTCAGGCTGAAAGTGGTCCTTGCCATCGGCTTGA
>JBJKSP010000017.1:0-9051 GCA_046703865.1 Thiobacillaceae bacterium | reverse complement strand
ATCTGGCCGTTTTCGGCCTGATGCCCGGCCAGGGTCCTGAGCCCGGCCAGCGCCCCCTCCTCCAGCTCACGGTCACCGCTGACCGCCATGCCCAGGGCGCAGATGGCGGCATCCCGCCCGAAGATGCGGGTGTAGCGCCGGGCCTCCGCCTCCTCTCCGGGCGAGGCCGCCAGGATGCCTTCCGGGGTCAGGTTGTGGTGCAACAGCTCCACGGCCCTGACCCGGGCCGTCTCCATGAGGACATGGGGCCGCTCAGGACGCGGGGGGATCATGCATCCAGGGAGAGCAGCGCCACCGGGAAGGCCGCCAGCGCGCGGGCCACTGGCAGTTCGGCACCGTCCCCGGCCACGTCCAGGACTTCGCCGGTAAAGACGTTGCGCCAGGCCCCTGACTGGGGCAGGGCCACGGCGGTGTCGGCCCAGACCGCCGCACCCAGGGGCAGGGCATCGCCTCCGCCCAGGAGGCTGTGGGGCAGGCGCGGAACGATGACCGCCGCCACCGATGCCCCGTCGCTGCGGACGTAGGCCAGGGCGTGCCGGGCGTGGCGACCCGAGACGGCCAGGGGCAGGTACTCCCCCCCCCGGAACACGGCTTCGCGCTCCCGCCTGAGCTCCAGGGAGCGCCAGGTAAGGAAAACCATGACCCTGCCGTGGTCCGGCTCTGCCGGCAGGCGCCGGCACAGCTCGGCGGCGTCCACACCCGCACAAATGGCCTCCAGTGCGGCCGCCCGGGCGCCGAAGTCCACCGGCCGGCGGTTGTCCGGGTCCACCAGGCTGTCGGTCCAGAACTCCATGCCCCGGTAGAGGTCCGGCACGCCGGGGCAGGTGAGCTTGAGCAGGACCTGGGCCAGGCTGTTGAGGCGGCCGAACCGGGCGATGCGTTCGGCGAAGGGGGCGAAGTCCTGGACGAAGCGGCTGCCGGGTTGCAGGACCCCATCCACGAAGCGCATGACGCCCTCCTCGTAGGCCGGGTCCGGATGCAGCCAGGAACTGGATTCCTTGGCCTCCCGCACCGCCTTGAGCAGGTAGGCCTTGATGCGTTCCACGTACTCGCCGAATCCCGGCGCCTCCGGCGCCCCGGCGGGCCAGGTGCCGATCAGGGTCTGGTAGAACAGATACTCGTCTGCCCGTCCCGGGGCGGGGAGGCCCTCGATGTATCCGAGCCGGCTGCGGTTCAGGCGGTGCCAGCGCAATACCAGCGTGCGCCACTCCTCGGGCAGCTCGGTCAGCACGTCGATGCGCGTGCGCACGTCCTCGCTGCGCTTGCTGTCGTGGGTGCTGGTTGTGAGCATGGCGTTGGGGCTCTGCCGGACGCGGTCCTGGTTGGCATGGTGGAAGGCCGCCGGCGTCACCCCGAAACGGCGCGGCTCGCCGCCCACCTCGTTGAGGGAGGCGAGACAGTAATAGCGATAGAAGGCAGTGTCCTCCATGCCCTTGGCCGTCACCGGGCTGGTGAACTGCTGGAAGGCCATGGCGAAGTCCACCACCGCCCGGCGGTAGGCCTCGTTCTTGCCCTCCGCCGCCCGGGTGAGCAGCACGTCGCGCACGAAATCGAACACGCTCACGTCGGCCGCCCGGGTGTGCTTCTTGGCCACGGCGCAGGCCCATTCGATGTGGCGCCGGTCTTCCTCACGCACCTCCCCGCCATCGATATAGGTTCGGTACACGGGGAAGCAGGCCGCCACTTCCATCAGCGCTCCGCGCAGGCTGATCAGGGTGTAGTCCCGGGTGTCGCGTTCCATCTCCGAAATCCGGGACAGCCGGTTCGCCAGCACGTTGAGCTCGCTGGCCAGAGAGGTCTTCATGATGGTGCGCTTGGCCTGGTAAAGGATCTCGTCGAAGTCCCGCCGCTCGCCGCTGAAACCCCGCCAGGCCTTCTCCATCTTCGCCGCGGCCTCGGGATCCACGAACACGCCGTTGACCAGATTGGCGAAGTCGTAGCCCGTGGTGCCGCAGACCTGCCAGTGCTGGGGCATGCGCTCGTGGGGTGCCAGGATCTTCTCCACCACGATCCAGGGGGCGTCCTGGGCGGCGGGCCGCGCCTCCCGGTAGAGCTGGTGCAGGCGGGAGAAATAGGCCGCGGGGGCGTAGAGGCCGTCGGAGTGGTCGATGCGCAGGCCGGCCAGCAACCCCCGTCCGAACAGATCGGCCACCAGGCGGTGGGTGGCGGTGAACACCTCCTCCCGCTCCATGCGCAGGGCGGCCAAGTCGTTGATGTCGAAGAAACGCCGGTAGTTGATCTCGTCCGCCGCCACCCGCCAGTAGGCCAGCCGGTAGGCCTGGGCGGAAAGCAGCGCGTCCAGAAGCTCGAAGCTGGCGGGTTCGCCCGAGCGCCCGTTGAACAGCTCCACGTTCTCCCGCAGGAAATGCTGGATATCCACGCTGCGCTGCGTCAGGCTGGCCAAGTGGCGCTTGTGGACCTCCTTGTCCCGGGCACGCTCGACCACGGCCTCCGGCGCCGTCGCCTCGCGCCCCGGCAGGTGGGAGAAGCCCGTGGCCAGACTCTGGTACTCGATGAAATCCGGGTGCTCCGGCCCCACGCGCTGGCCCAGCTCCTCCAGCCGGTAGCCCAGGATGCGCGGATATTCCCCCGGGTCCACGGGAAAGCGGTGCTGCCAGTACCAGACGCTGAACTCGCCGGTGTCGGCGCTGAAGTCCAGCCTCAGCTCGCCTCGCTCCAATACGGCACCGTAGTGGTCCCCCAGCACCGGCACCAGGACCTTGCCCTGGAGTTCGTCCTTGATCGGGTGCCAGTCGATGTCGAAATAGCCGGCGTAGTGCGAAGCGGGACCGTTCTCCAGCACGTCCAGCCACCATCCGTTGTCCGCCCCCATGACCCCCATGTGGTTGGGCACCATGTCCAGCACCTGGCCCATGCCGTGCTCGGCCAGGACGGCGCAGAAGGCATCGAAGTCCTCCCGCGTGCCGATCTCGGGGTTGAGGGCATTGTGGTCCACGATGTCGTAGCCGTGGGGGCTGCCGGGCCGGGCCGCCAGATAGGGCGAGCAGTAGACGTGGGAGATGCCCAGCGCGGCCAGATAGGGCACCAGGGCGGTGGCGTCCCGGAAGGTGAAGTCCTTGTTGAGCTGCAGCCGATAGGTGGCCCGAGGCGCCACCACCCTGCTGCAGGCCTCCGCCTGAGGCGCAGGGCGGGGCCGGACCGAGCTTCCGCGTTCCGCCTGGAGCGCCTCGCAGAAGCCGTTGATGCGCCCCTCGGCGGACCACTCCTCCAGGTTGAGCGAGAGCTTGCGGCGCCAGTTCGGGTGCTCGTTGAAGGTACCGGGCAGGTTGGCCTGCTCCGCCTCCCCCAGCATGTCTTCGGCCTGCACCGCCAGCATCCGGGCGGGACTGCGCGCCAGGTAGCGGTGCACGGCGGTGGCCAGGGGGGGGTCATCTCGGGCACGTTCACGGGGTGCACGCCCATGCCCTCGGGCAGCAGCCCCTCCCGCTCCAGGGCCACCAGCAGCCGCGCGCGCTCCTCAGCCCGGCCCACGATCTGGGCCTCGCGCTGGGCCTCAGTGGGATAGAGGTTCAACGAGGTGCGGAGATCCAGGTCCAGGCCGCGCCAGAACCCGGCCAGGGTGGGCAAGTCGTGGGTGGTGGCCGCCACCAGGGTGTCCGGAGGGTAGTCGGCAGGGGCCAGAAAGCCGCCGTCCATGGCCTTCTGGAAATAGAACAGGCGATAGGACAGGATGCCGAACGCCGCCATGGCGGCGTGCACCTCCTCGGGCACGGTGCCCAGATCCTCGCCGATCACCAGGCATTGGTTGCGCTGGCTCTCCAGGGCCAGGATGCCCAGGAGGTCTTGGAACGGGTAGCCGACGTAGGTACCGTCCTCGCCACGGCCGCCCCTGGGGATCATGAACAGGCGCATGAGGCCCATGACGTGGTCGATGCGCAGCGCCCCGGCCTGGCGCATGTTGACCCGCAGCATCTCCGCAAAAGAGGCGTAGGCCTCTTCCCGGAGCCTGCCGGGGATCCAGGGCGGCAGGCCCCAGTCCTGGCCGTGCAGGTTGAAATCGTCCGGCGGCGCCCCCACGCTGGCGCCGAAGGCATAGGAGTGGGGGTGGCTCCAGGTCTCGGCGCCGCCCCGGTCCACGCCCACCGCCAGATCCTGGTACAGGCCCACCCCCAGGCCCAGCTCGTAGGAACGTAGGCCCACCGCCCCCAGCTGGGTGGCCGCCAGCCACTGCAGATACTGGTAATACTCCACGGCCTCCCGATGCTCCTCCGCCCACGCCGCCACCTCCGGCGAATCCGCGTCGTGGTAGGGCTCCGGCCATGCCGGCCAGCCCCAGACCGCATCGTCTCCGGCTTAGAACCCGGCCTGGAGCGCCTCGTAACGGGCCAGACGCTCCAGGGCCTCGCCGCCTCCCCTCACGAAGTCCAGAAAGGACCGGCCCCTGGGGGTCTGGGGTTTGAGGTGACGTTCCCGAAAGTGCTGGTAGAGCATGGCCAGCACGGGGAGTTTGGCCGCCGCCACGCCGGGGTAGTCCACCAGAGGTGCGCCCCGCAGCGCACGCAGCCGGGCCTGGAACTCGGGATCGGCGACCCGGGCGCGGGCGGCCTCGCACTCCGTGAATTCCGGTACCGCTTCCACGTCGATGTACAGCACGTTCAGGAAGTTGCGGCTGGACGGGCTGTATGGGCTGATGTGCTGGGGGTTGTGGGGGTACAGGGCATGCAGGGGGTTGACCCCCACCACCCCCGCCCCCTTGTCCGCCGCCCATTCCATCAGGCCCTTGAGGTCGGTGAAATCGCCCATGCCCCAGTTGCGCTGGGAACGCACGCCGTAGAGCTGGACGCTCACCCCCCAGACGCGTCCTTCCCGCACCGCATCGGGCTGGTAGCAGGTGCCCGGGCAGACGATCAGCGGCATCCGGGCCTGTTCCTTTCCGTTCCGGTCCAGGACCAGCCGGTGATAACCCGGGGTCTCCAGGGCGGGCAGGGTGAGGACCAGCTCCACATGCTCGCGGCCATTCACCCTGCGGCGCGCCGTCTGGGACAGCCGGGTGAACTGCACCGCCGCCTCCGTGCCGCCGCCGCCCTCCAATTCCAGGCGCCAGCGGGCGGGCTGCTCCAGCTCGTCCACCGGCAGGTGCAGAGGCACGGGAATGGGTTCTCCCTGGAAGGCCACCTGCACCGGCCCCAGCAGTGCGCGCCAGGGGCGTTCCGTCTCCGTGGCCAGGGTCCGCTCGATCTCCGCCTCGTCGCCGCAGGCATAACCCATGGCCGCCAGCAGGGCGCGCCGGGTGTCTGCCGTGACCGTGTGGGGATTGCCCCAGATGTCGTGATAGCCGGCCTGGATGCCGGCCAGGTCCGAGAGTCGATTCAGGCTGTCGTGCATTGTGCGTTGGTGTCTGGGGATGGCGGTCGTGCGCGAACCCTCGGGGTGGAATCCGCGAAATCGAGGCCGCTATTGTAAAGCCCCGCGGGATGCCGGCCCAGGATCGATGGCATTCCTTCGGCCGGGCGGGGACATGGCCCTTGCAAACCCGGGGGCACGATGCGGGGCTACGGTGGCGGAATGGAATCCCATGCCCCGGCCCATCTATCATGTCCGTCATCCGCCGAGGGCCACCCATGACAACCGCTCCATCCAGACCCCAGCTCGCCAGCCATGTCGCCATGGCCGTCCTGATCCTGACCGTGCTGCTGTTCAAGCTGCTGCCCGCGGCCCTGGCGGGGCTGCTGCTGTTCTCGCTCATCGGGCGCATCTCGGCGGCCCTGATGCGCCACGGTCCCTTCCGGATTCCCCGGCGTGCGAACGCCGCGGCCCTCAGCCTGGTCATCCTGAGCCTGGCCGCAGTGTTTGCGCTGGCCGGACTCACGGGATTCCACCTGGCGGAGCAGCCGGACGCCATGGTGAAGCTCATGAACAGCATGGCCGACGTCCTGGCGCAGCTGCACACCAGCCTGCCGGCGGCAGTCCAGTCCTATGTGCCCGCCTCGCTGGATGAACTGCGTTCTGCCCTGGCCGAGGCCCTGAAGACCCACGGCGAGAAGATTTCCATCGCCGGGGTGGAGGCCCTGAAGGGGATCGTACAGGTCCTCCTGGGCCTGGTGGTGGGAGGCATGCTGGCCTGGCAGTCCTTCAGGGACGCCGAGGCCTATCAGCCGCTCTCGGCGGCCCTGATGACACGGTTTGCCCATCTGCGCCGGGCCTTCGAGAAGGTGGTATTCGCCCAGGTGAGGATCTCTCTGGTCAACACCCTCCTGACCGCCCTCTACCTGCGCCTCCTCCTGCCGCTGCTGGGCATCGACCTGCCGCTGACCAAGACCCTGATCACACTGACCTTCGTGGCGGGCCTGCTGCCCATCATCGGCAACCTGATCTCCAACACCGCCATCATCGTGATCAGCCTGGGGGCATCGCTGGAGGCCGGTCTGATCTCACTGGCCTTTCTGGTGGCGGTGCACAAGCTGGAGTATTTCCTCAACGCCCACATCGTGGGACGGGGGGTGGACGCCACCGCCTGGGAATTGATCCTGGCCATGCTGGGGATGGAGGCCGTGTTCGGTCTGCCCGGACTGGTGGCGGCGCCCATCCTGTATGCCTACGTCAAGCACGAACTCGGCCTGGCCGGCCTGATCGGCGCCAGACCGTCCCCGCCGGGCGAAACCTGAGGCCGTTCGAGGACTCGGCGCCGTGGGCCGTGCCCGGCCTTCATTGGCCCGTGCGCATCATCTCATCCATGAGCCGCTGCTTCTCCTCGGCACGCCTCTTCACGTCGCCCTGCATCATGCCCGGCCTGGCCATGCCGGTGGGCATGGGCACGTTCATCTCCAGGGACTTCATGTAGTCCGCCTTCCAGGCGGGTTTCTCGGCCGCGGACAGCCCGCCGTGCGCCGGCGGAGCATTCGAGGCCGCCGGGGCGGCAGCCGTGGGCCGGTCATGTCCGGTGCAGGTCGTCGGGAGCGCCAGGGCCAGGATGGACAGTACGGCGGCGGACGCCAGGCTACTCATCGCCCCGCTCAGGAACCCGAGAACCAGTTGTAGCCCTGGTCTTCCCAGTAGCCGCCCGGATAGGTGTTGGTGATGAAGATAGCCACGATGTGCTTGGGATTCTTGAAACCCAGCTTGGTGGGGATGCGCAGCTTCATGGGGAAGCCGTACTTGTGCGGCAGGATCCGGTCCGCATACCTGAAGGTGAGCTGGGTCTGGGGGTGCAGGGCGGTGGGCATGTCGATGCTGGTGTAATAGTCGTCCGCGCACATGAAGCCCACGTACTTGGCCGTGAGGTCTGCGCCCACCCGCTCCAGGAACAGCCGAAAGGGCGTGCCCGACCACTTCCCGATGGCGCTCCAGCCCTCCACGCAGATATGGCGGGTGATCTGGGACACCTGGGGCAGGGCGTAGAGCTCCGGCAGGGTCCACGGCCGCCGGTCGCGGATGAGACCGCCCAACGTGAGCCTGTAGGTCACCGGGTCCACGATGGGGACCTGGCTCTCCCTGTAATAGGCGTTGAACGGGAACGGCTTGGTGATGGCGCTTTCCGGATAGGTGGGGGCCAGTTTGTTGGGATCGAACATCCAGGCCTGGACCTTGTCGTTCCATCGGGACATGGCCAGCAGCATCCGCTGCACGGTGTCGTTGTCGGTGATGTCGCAGCCCCCGAGCAATGCCAGCGCCCCCAGGCTCAGGCCGCGCCTGAGGAACAGGCGCCGCTCAATGAGCCGGAGCTGTTTCGTCGGTAGTTCGTCCAGACGGAAATCCCGGCGCGGCCTCTGGTCCATGTCAGGTCCCTCCCCCGGGGGGTGTCCGGGAATCCCGGGGCGGGCGTCCCGTGAACATGGGCGGCAGCGTGCGCGGCACCAGCACCACCATGACCAGGTGGATCACGATGAAGGCCACCACCCCCGCCATGGCCAGGAAGTGCACCACCCTGGCATCGTCGTATCCGCCCATGAGGGCCGCCAGGCCCTGGAACTGCACCGGCTTCCAGACCGCGAGCCCGGACAGGACCAGGGTGACCCCCAGCAGGATGACGCCCAGATAGGCCAGTTTCTGGATCGCGTTGTAGCGGCCCGGGGTGTGGGAGACCCGGCCGTGCAGCAGGTTGGCGAACTCGCCCAGGATCGCATCAAGTCTGAGGGGGAGCAGGCTGCGCCGGTAATGGCCCGAGAACAGGCCGAACAGCACGTAGACCAGGCCGTTGACCACCAGCAGCCACATGGCGGCGAAATGCCACAGCAGCGCCCCCGCCAGCCAACCGCCCAGGGTGATGCCCTCGGGAAAGCTGAAGGGAAAGATGGGCGAGGCATCGTAGATGCGCCAGCCGCTGAAGATCATGACGAGGATGGCGACGGCATTCACCCAGTGGCAAACCCGCACCACCAGGGGGTGAATGACGGCGGTTTTTTCCGGCTGGGTTTCGGCGCTGCCTGGGTGCATGGGATGTCCTACCCGGTGGGGACGACGGAAGACGCGGCGCTGAGGCCGACTCATCCAAGCTAGATCATGGCCCGGGGATTTCCATAAATATCCCGCTTAGGGCCTGTTAACACTAATTTCGCGCATGCGACGAGGGCGATTTGGGATGGCGACCTCGCAGCGCAGAGCAGTGCCTTGCGCAGCAAGGTGCGACCGCGCAGAGGGATGCTCGCGCACACCGATGCACGGTCGCGGCATCGCTTCCGGGGTCGCATCCCGCCTGGGGCGGGAACCCTGCTCCGCCCTCCAGCGCGCCCCCGCAAAGCAAGACGCGCCGCAGTGCCAGCCACTGCAAGCGGATTGCGACAAAGGGGGGCACCCAAAGCGCCCCCGTCCCGGAGGGTTGCCACGACAAATGCGCGTCTGCCACGTTGCAAAGCTTGCGAATGGAATGACCATTCGCCGCGCTTCGCGCCTCGCATCCATCGCATTTTCGTGGCAACGCATGGGTGAAATTAGTGTTAACAGGCCCTAATCCGCGGCGGGCGCATTGAAGGCCATCCCCGGGGCGACCGGAATCCTGCGGCGCCGGCCCCGGCCGTGCCGCGTGCCGGAATCCCATGCCGCCGAGGAGGCATGGGAAACCGCCGACGGACGCGTCAGAACTTCAACCGCTCC
>JBJKSP010000016.1:0-3876 GCA_046703865.1 Thiobacillaceae bacterium | reverse complement strand
GACAAAACCAACAATAAGAAATCAGCGGCGCCGAAACGCGGTTCCGGCGCGCGTTCCAAACGCTCTGTTCAACCGCCGCGGCGGGTGCTGGTGCTGGTCGCCACGCGCAAGGGGGCATGGCTGTTTCACGGCGACACAAAGCGCAAGAAGTGGCGTGTCGACGGGCCGCATTTTCTCGGCCACATCATCAACCACCTGGTGCTGGACCCGCGCGACGGAAACACATTGCTGGCGACGGCCAAGACCGGCCACCTCGGGCCGACGATCTTTCGCTCCACGGATCGGGGTCGTACCTGGAAGGAAGCGACTCAGCCACCCGCCTTTGCCAAGGCGCCGGAGGGCGAACAGGGGCGCACGGTGGATCACACCTTCTGGCTCACGCCCTGTCACGACAACGAACCGAACGTGTGGTACGCGGGGACCTCGCCACAGGGCCTGTTCCGTTCCGCCGACGGCGGTGACACCTGGCAACCCTTTTCCCATATCAACGACGACCCGCAGTACCGTACCTGGATGGGCACCGTCCAGGACGGCACGCCGAACGGGCCGAAGCTGCACTCCATCATCGTCGATCCGCGCGACCCCGCCCACCTCTACTTCGCCATGTCGGGCGGCGGCGTACACGAATCGCTGGACGGCGGCGTCACCTTCGCGCCCCTGGTGAAGGGCATGGAAGTGGTGGAGGGGTTCGACCCGGCAAACATCGCCTTCCACGATCCCCATTGCGTACGGCTCTGCCCCAGCAACCCCGACCGCCTCTATCAGCAGAACCACTGCGGCATTTATCGCATTGACCGTCCTGCGGACGAGTGGACGCGCATCGGCAGAAAGATGCCCAAGAAGGTCGGCGACATCGGCTTTCCCATGGTGGTCCACCCGCGCGATGCGGATACCGCCTGGGTCTTTCCCATGGACGGCACCATGGTGTGGCCGCGCACCAGTCCGAACGGCAAGCCCGCCGTGTACGTCACCCGCAACGGGGGCGCCAAATGGCATCGCCTGGACAACGGACTGCCCGGCAGCCAGGCGTGGTGGACGGTAAAGCGCCAGGCAATGGCGGCGGACACGCGCGATCCGGTGGGTTTATATTTCGGCACCACCAGCGGCGAACTGTGGATGAGTCATAACGAAGGCCGGCGCTGGACCCGCATCGCCCGCCACCTGCCCGAGATCTACGCCGTGGAAGCCGCCGAGATATCGTGAGCGCGGCGGTGCCGTGGGAGCGCCCGCCGCCAAGGGGTGTTTGAGACCGTGAAGGTGACGATTCCAGGACCGCTGTTGTCCTACACCCGGCAACGGGAAGTAGAGGCGTTCGGCGCGACCATGACCGAATTGCTCGCCGACCTCGATCACCGCTACCCCGGCCTGCGCTTTCGCGTTGTCGACGAGCAGGACAAGATGCGCGCCCACGTCCGGTTCTTCGTCAACGGCGAGCAGATATTCGATATGGGCCGGGCGCTGCTACCTACCGACACCGTGCAGATCATACAGGCCTTGAGCGGGGGGTAGCGGGACGACCGTCGCTTCTCAACGGTCGGTCCGGCGTGTGGTCCGCGTCATCGACGCGGGATCAAACGGCTTCTGTCAGGCGTGGGAAGCCCGGCTCCTTGGGCGGTGTACTGTTTCGCAGCAGGTAATCCATGACGACGGGGCCCAGGCGTATGCCGCGGCTGTTCAACGCCTGGGTGCCGAAGCGCACATTGAACTCCAGTATGTACCAGTGGCCGTCGACCCGGGCCAGGTCGAAGCCGGCGTGGTCTATGCCCAGTTGCCGGGCGGCATTGTCCACCACGGCGATGGGTTCGGCAGGTACGTCGTCGAAGCGGATCGCACCGCCCTGTGCCACGTTGGTGTGAAAACGCCCCGGCGCGGCTTCGCGCCAGTACGCGGTGACCACCCGGTCACCCACGTAGACCACCCGCAGGTCGCGGGTAATGGGCAGGTATTCCTGGATGTACAGGACCGGGTTTTTTTCGGCGTGCCGCACCAGGGCGCGGCGGTCTTCGATCAGGGAAACCCCCCAGCCCATGGAACTGCGAACCTCTTTCGCCACCATGGGAAAGCTGAACTCCTCCAATACCTGGGCGATGCCGGCTTCGGTGGCCGGCAGTATGCGGGTCGCCGGCATGTGGGCCGGGCTCACGGCTTCCAGGGCGCGGGTCATCTCCACCTTGTCGTGGCCGATATGGTAGCTGCTGACGCTGGGAAAGATGCGCTTTTTCCATGCGTAGACCAGCGGATTGACCTGCCAGTACTCCGGAAACAGCACCCAATGGGCGGCATGGACCAGGTCTTTGTGGCGAAACCACGCCTCCGGTTTCAAATAACGGGCGCCGGGGATGTCCAGGGTGCGCAGTGGATCGAAGGTGATTAGGTCAAGGCGCACGTTTGCGTCTCGCGGATTGGCCATCGCGGAGATGTTTGTTCAACACAATGGGTGGACGGAATGGATGAACGGAACTGGAGAGGTTGGGAGGTCGTCCAACTAAAAACCCAATGTCTACCAGCGCGAAAGTGTACAGATTTTGTATTGTATTCGGCAACTGTTTGAACAAGGTGACGGTGCCGCCTTGGCTATTAGATGGTGCCACCGGATATGGATTTAAACATCGTTGGATCGTGATAGAATCCCGCCGGCCTCGCCCGGGGGAGATTCCAGGTCGGAAGTTGACTAAGGGATATCCCCTCCAGTCAGGGAGGCGGCGGGCGTGTCGCGAAATCAATATCTATCTCAACTGAACTGGCCGTCCCGGCAACACCCGTCAGGGTGAACCGGTCACCCCGGATTCACGGTGCATCGCGCGTGGCAGTAAGATACGCAAAAGATCCCCAGGTCGACTCCTCACTCCGGCACTCGGTACGGGACGGCGTGGCCTTTTCGGTCATGTCGGGGGCGGGGGAGACCTATTTCTCGGCGTTTGCACTGTTCCTCAAGGCCACCACGCCGCAGATCGCCCTGCTCGCGTCGCTGCCGCCGCTGCTGGGATCGTTCATGCAGTTGTTGTCCGCCTGGATCGCCCGCTACAAGGTGAGGCGCAAGACGCTGATCGTGGCCGGTGCCGGATTTCAGGCCCTGACCTGGGTGCCCATCATGGTGCTGCCGGCGCTTTTCCCCGGCCATGCCGTTGTACTGCTGGTTATCTGTGTCACCGTCTATTACGCCACCGCCCATTTCATCGCTCCCCTGTGGATCAGCCTCATGGGGGACCTGGTGCCGGAGCGCCGGCGCGGCCGCTATTTCGCACGCCGCACGCGTCTGGCCAGTGCCACGGCATTTGTGTCGCTGGTCATCGCAGGCATGGTGCTGGCCTTTTTCGATGCCCGCGGCCATACCCTCCCGGGGTATTTGATCATCTTCGGCGCGGCCGGCGCCGCGCGCGTGGTCTCCGCCTATCATCTCGGGCGCATGCACGAACCGGCGGCTGTATCGGTCGCCCCGCCGCCTCTGGTGACGCCGGATTGGTTGCGGCGCCTGCGCCGCTCGCCGTTCATCTACTTCTCGCTGTTCATGGCCAGCATGCAGTTCGCCGTCTCGGTATCGGCCCCCTTCTTTACCGTCTATATGCTGCGTGACCTGCATTACTCCTACCTCCAGTTCATGGCCAACACGGCCGTGGTGGTGCTGGTGCAGTTACTAACGCTGCACACCTGGGGGCGGCACAGCGACTTGTTCGGCAACCGCCTGACCCTGGTGCTGACGGGTGCCCTGATCCCGGTGCTGCCGGCCCTGTGGCTGGTCTCCAGCGACTTCTGGTACCTGATCGGCGTGCAGGTGCTGGGCGGCTTCAGCTGGGCCGGTTTCAACCTGGGCGCGGGCAACTTTCTCTATGACCTGGTGCCCAGCCCCAAGCGCACCACCTACCTGGCGTTTCACAA
>JBJKSP010000015.1:0-5221 GCA_046703865.1 Thiobacillaceae bacterium | reverse complement strand
GGGGAATGGCGCAGAGCGTGGCGAAGTGGGTCCAGACGGCGCGGGGTTCCAGGTTCAGCAGGGGGTTCGATGTCATGTTTCGCGGCAGTGGGGTGAGACGGGTGAGACCGAGGCCGTGCGCCATACTATCCGTAATCAATGGGATTTAACGCCCCTTACGGGGTGACGCGGTATTTGCGTAACCGGCGCTATCCTGCGCGGGTGTGCCTCAAGTCCAGCGTATTCGTGTGGTAACAATCAATTGTTTGCAGGGCCCAGGCCCGTTCCGCCCCTCCCGACCTTGCCCTTCTGCAGGTGCTCCACCGCCCAGACGGCCGCCTCCACCCGGGAGTGCAGGGCGAGCTTGCGCAGGATGTGTTTGACGTGGACCTTGACCGTGCCTTCGGCGATGTCCAGCTCCCTGCCGATGACCTTGTTGCTGAGGCCGCCGGCGATGAGTTCCAGGATGCGCACTTCCTGTTCCGTCAGTCCGGCCTCCTGGGGGTCTTGGGGCCGATTCTGTTCCCGCAGGGCCTCGGCCAGCAGGTGGGTGAGGCTGTCCGAGACGATCAGCCGCCCCGCCGCCACGGCCTTGAGGGCTTCCACCATCTGCTCCGGCTCCATGTCCTTGAGCAGATAGCCGTCGGCGCCCAGGCGCAGGGCGGTGACCAGGTCCTCGGCCTGGTCGGAGACGGTGATCATCACGACCCGGGTGTCCAGTTCCATGGGCCTCATGGCCTGGAGCACATCCAGCCCTGACATGCCCTTCATGTTCAGGTCCAGCAGCAGCAGATCCGGCACATGACGCCTGACCAGGTCGAGGCCGTCGAGGCCGTTGGAGGCCTCGCCCACCAGCCCGAACTGGGGCACGGTCTTCAGGAGTTGGATCAGTCCCCTGCGGAACAGGGGATGGTCATCGACGATGACGACGGTCTGTCTGTCGGTAATCATGCAGTGCTGGCCTGATGGGGTAAGGGATCGGGAACGTCCGTGTCCGAGGTCCGGAAGCGCAGGTTCACCTGGGTGCCGCCACCGGGACGGGGCGAGAGGCTGACCTGTCCCTGCAGTCCATCCGCGCGTTCGCGCATGATGCTGATGCCGTAGTGGAAGGCGTGTGACCCGCCGCCCGGCGGCAGTCCGACGCCATCGTCTTCCACCGAGGCGACGACCTGGTCGGCGTCGTGTTCGATGTTGACCCAGGCATGGGTGGCGTGGGCGTGGCGCAGGATGTTGGAGAGGGCCTCGCGGATGATCTGCAGGGTGTGTATCTCCTGGTTGGGCGTCAGATGGCAGCCGCCCATCCGGGTCTCCAGTCGGATGGGCAGCCCTCCCCGTCGGCTGTATTCCTCCACGGTGCGGGCGAGCAGGCTGAGGAAGTTCCCCTCCATCCTGAGCCGGAATGTGGCGAGCAATTCCCGCAGTTGCCGGTAGGCGGCACTGATGCCCTCGCGCAGGTCCCCAAGGATGGTCTCCGCTTCCTGTCGGCGGTCGGGATTGGACAGCGCGGGCTGCAGCAGACTGGCCTGGATCTTCATGTAGGACAGGGCCTGGGCGATGGAGTCGTGCAGTTCCCGGGCGATGATGGAGCGCTCCTCCTGCAGGGCCAGGAGCCGCTCCTGCTCCGTCCTGTGGCTGATGCCCATGGCGATGCCGATGTGCCGGGACAGGGCCTGCAGCAACTGTTCCTGCCAGGGCGCCAACCTGTTTCCCGCGGGCAGGGCCAGGTGCAGCACACCATACAGGTGTTCCGCATCCCGCAGCGGCACCGTCAGGAGATCGAATCTCTCCCGGTTCTGGTAGGACCAGGGTGTCCATGGCGTATCCGGGTCGATACATTGCGCGCAGCCTTCATCGCCCCGATCCGGACAGGGTCCCAGGGTGGAGGCCAGGACGGTGGCCGGTCCGTCGTGCCTGGGCAGGAGGCAGGCCATGCTGCCCACGAGTCCCAGCGCCCGTTCCAGGTCGACGAGTATGGACTGATAGGTTTCCGGGGCGACGGGGGCGTCGTGCAGGTGGGCGATGGCGTGATAGAGCAATTCCAGGGACAGGTTGCTGCGGGTGAGTTCCGTCGTCTTCTCGGCCACCCTCAGCTCCAATCCACGGTAGAGTTTGGAAAGCTCTTCGGCCATGAAGTTGAAGCTCCGCCCCACCTGGCCCAATTCGTCCCGGTTCACGTGACCGGCCCGGGCGGAAAAATCGCCCTGGGCGATCCGGGAGGCGTTGTCCACCAGGTCTGACAGGGGGCGTATCACGTTCCTGCGCAGGATCAGTATCCCGCCTGCGGCCACGGTGAGCGTGAGGGCCAGGGCCGCCCACAAAATGATGCGCAACAGTCGGACATTCGCCTCCGTATTGTCCTGTAGCTGGGCGACCATGGTGTTGATCCTGTCCACGAACGCATCGATGACCGCCAGCAGGGCGTTGTGTTGGCCGACGGTGCGGGTATCCACGCCGGGTTGGGCCTCTTTAAGCAGCAGGGGCTTGAGTCTGCCGCGCCATATCTCCCAGACGTTGGCGTAGGTCCTGGCATAGTCGCTGTGGGGATTGCGGTCGATGGCCGCGCGCAGGGCAGGGTGGTTGAGGCTCGCCTCGAAATAGGCGATGGTCTCGGCCAGGGTGCGGTGATCGGTGACCTTGTTTTCCGCTTCGGACAGCACCAGGCTGCCCATCCACCGGCTGAGCTGGCGCAGGCTGCCCGCCACGTTGATGGCGCTTCCGCTGCCTTGCACCTGTTGCGCCACCAGGACCGACACGGCCATACCCCCCACGCCGATGGCCGAGATGGAAAACAGGGCAAATCCCAGCCACAGCAGGATGGAGCGCCCCAGCAAGGCATCCCACAGCTTGTCCATCCGTCTCCTCCGTCATGCCCGGCGCCGCCGTCTTCGAATTGCGGCTACTTAGTAATACCACCACAGAGTTTATTCTGACCCGCATTCACCAGGACGGGTCGGGAACTATCGGAAAAACAGGTAATTACCGCATACCAATCGTACCACCTTGGAGGTAGTCCGATCGTTTATACAGGACATATGCCTCCTTTAATCTTTATATCCTGTTTCTACACTGCGCATTGTGTGAAGCGAAAAGATCAGGAAGCTAGACATGATGTTGGAGACCCGGCATTCGATCCGGGAAATATTATCGCAACTACCGGTATTCCACTGTCTGGAAGCCGCGGAGCTGGACCTGCTGGCAGGCAGGACCTGGGAATACCGCGTCGGCAAGCACGAGCTGCTGTTCCAGAAGGGCGAACCGGTCAATGGCATCCATATCGTCATTACCGGACTGATCAAGCTGTTCCTGCCGTCAACCGAGGGCGCGGACAAGATGGTGCATCTGGCCGGCCCGGGCGACAGCTTCGGCGAGGAGGGCGTGTTCATGAACCGTCCCTATCCCGTCTCCGCCCAGGCCGGCAAGGAGAGCGTGCTGCTGGTGATGGAGCGCCAGCCCCTGTTGGACGCCGTCACCGCCAACACCATGCTGGCGGTCTCCATGATGGCCCGCCTCAGCAGCCGGATTTACGATCTCACCGACAACATGCAGAACTGCGTCCAGCGCAATTGTGTGCAACGGGTGATCCATTTCCTGACCCACCAGGCACCCCGGGAGGAGGACTGCTATGACCTGCGGCTGGAGACCAACAAGCAGACCATCGCTTCCCAGCTCAACCTGGCGCCCGAGACCTTCTCCAGAATCCTGGGGCGCCTGGCCAGGGAGGGGTACATCCGGGTCAACGGACGCAGCATCACGGTGATGAAGATCGACGCCCTGCGGAATTACGTGGGGTGAGTGACCCCACCACGGCGCCATTCGCCATCCGGCTCAAAGGCCACGTCGCCCGAACAAGGCACGGGGGCATAATGCCGGTCCCGATATTTGTGTGCGGGGCGACTATCGAGCCGCCCACGAAGGGTCGTCCCCGGTGGGCATGACCGCCGCAGCGCCCACCGGATAAGGGTCCGAACCTACTTGCGGTCTTTTCCGGCCTTGGCGTCCCTTTCGCACTTCTTCAGAAAACTGGTCTTGGCCGCGCCGGCAAGTTTCTTCTCTTTGGCCCTGGCCTCGCAGTTCGCCGGGGCCGTGGCAGACATGGCGTTCCTCTCGCATTTCTTCAGGAAACTGGCCTTCGCCGCACCAGCCAGCTTCTTCGCATTGGCCTTTTCTTCGCACCCTGTCCCGGACATGGCGGACGAGGCTTCCCTCTCGCATTTCTTGATGAAGCTGGTCTTGGCGGCGCCGGACAGTTTCTTCTCGGCGGCCTTGGCGGCGCAGGTCGTGTCGGCGGCGAAGGCCATGTGGGCGGTGAACAGGGTGGCCAGGGCGGCGAGGAATAGCTTGTGCATGATGTCTCCTTGGACTGAGGGGTGCGGTGTCGTGAATATCGACTTCCCCCGCAACGGTGCTTGGCCGGGGGCGGGACGGAGATTACCGTAATTTCATTAAGAAACACTTAGGGTCCCCAGCCCGGCCCCGACCTCGCTCCCATGCGTCGGGCAGGGGTCATCGGCCACCGGTCGCGGATTTCGTATACCCTTGCGGCCCATGGCACTCAAGGCAACCATCTTCAAGGCCGATCTCCAGATCGCCGACATGGACAGGAATCACTACGCCGACCATGCCCTGACCCTGGCGCGTCACCCCTCCGAGACCGACGAGCGCATGATGGTGCGCCTGCTGGCCTTCGCCCTGCACGCCCGGGAGCGGCTGGAATTCGGCAAGGGCCTGTGCGTGGACGACGAGCCCGACCTCTGGCTCAGGGACTACGCCGGCGGGATCGAGCTCTGGATCGACGTGGGCCTGCCGGACGAGCGCTGGCTGCGCAAGGCCTGCAACCGGGCGCGGCGGGTGGTGCTGGTGGCTTACGGCGGCCGTCCCGCGGAGGTCTGGTGGCAGCAGAACCGCAACGCGCTCGCCCGCCTGGAGAACCTCACCATCCTGCGCCTCCCGGCCGAGGCCGGTCCGGCCCTGGCCCGGCTGGCCCGGCGCACCATGCGGCTGCAATGCACCGTCCAGGACGGCCAGGTCTGGCTCACCGACGGCCAGGACACGGTGCACCTGGAGCCCGAGACCCTGCAGGCCCCGGCAGCCGGCTGACGCACGATGGAAAAGGTCGAATTCCGTCTGCGGGGCGAGCACGTGGCGCTGTGCGACCTGCTCAAGCTCGCGGGCCTGGCGGACAGCGGCGGTCAGGGCAAGGCCCTGGTGGCCGGCGGCGAGGTCCGCGTGGACGGCCGTCCCG
>JBJKSP010000014.1:0-2793 GCA_046703865.1 Thiobacillaceae bacterium | reverse complement strand
CCAGGGCCAAGGAGCGCCCGGCCAGAGCGCGCCGGGACAGCAGACGCCATCCGGCACGCAGTAATCCACTGTGCCCGTCACGTCCCGCGCCATGCGGGACGTGGACAGGGGTGGCCGGCTTGATCGTGAGTGAGCGATCGACATGGACAATAAGGCATTGGCCTCGACGCAGCCTTCTCGTCCACCCCCGGACAGGCTCGTCGCCTGCCGCACCTGCGGGCTGACCCAGCGGGTAGGGGAGCCGGGCGCGGATGAACTCGCCCTGTGCTGCCGTTGCGGATCGATGCTGTGGACCCGCAAGACCGACAGCCTGAACCGGACCCTGGCATTCTCCCTGGCGGCCCTGATTTGCTACGTGCCCGCCAACCTCTATCCCATCCTGCACATGCAGTTTTATGGCATGGCAACCGACAACACTGTCTGGCAGGGTGTGGTAATGCTCTTCCAGGACGGCCAATGGCTGGTCGCCGTCATCGTCCTTCTGGCCAGCCTTCTGGTCCCCTTCCTCAAGCTGATCGGGCTGTTCTATCTTGCGGCCACGGCTCGTTTGGGATACCCGCACTGGCGGCGGGAACGGACCTGGATCTACCGGTGCATCAGCGTGATCGGCCCATGGGCGATGCTGGACGTGTTCCTCATGGCCATCCTGGTCGCGCTGGTCAAGCTGGGCCAGGTCGCCACCGTCTTGCCGGGTCCCGGGCTGCTGGCCTTCACCGCCGTGGTGGTCTTCTCGATCCTGGCTTCCTCCAGCTTCGATCCCAGGCTCATCTGGCAGGACGAGGACCCCGGCAACGGCAGGGACTCGGGCCATGATGCAGGGGCGTGACCGCGCACAGGCACAGCCGCCCCGGGCTCGGCTGACGAGACGCAAGTGGGGATTCCCCGTCGTGTGGGCCGTGCCCCTGGTGGCTGCCCTGGTCGCCGGTTACGTGCTCTTCGAGCGTGTGCGCGACCTGGGTCCCATGATTACCCTCTCCTTCAAAGACGCCAGCGGCGTCAAGGCTGGCCAGACCGAGCTGGAATACCGTGGGGTGCAAATCGGAGAAGTGAAATCGGTTGAACTCGCCCGGAACGGCCGAAGCGCGCTGGTGCAGGTGCGCCTGCGCCGTGCCGCAGCTTCGGTCGCCCGTGCGGGATCGGTGTTCTGGATCGTGCGTATCCAGGGAGGACTTGAGAATCTTGCAAACCTCGGCACGGTCATCAGCGGTGCCTACCTTGCGGTGAGGCCCGGGGGAGGCAAACCCCGGACGGACTTCGTGGGGCTGGACCATGCCCCGGCGGGCATGCAGCACAAAGGGCTGGAGATCATGCTGCGTGCCGCTCGACTGGATTCCCTGAGGGTCGGTTCCCCTGTCTATTACCGGGGCATCGAGGTGGGCGCCTTAGGGGCAGGCCGGCTCAGCGCCGACGCTTCCGCTGTGGACCTCCCCGTGTCCATCGAGCAGCGCTACGCCCGGCTGGTGCGCAAGGGTTCCAGATTCTGGAACGCAAGCGGCGTCAATGTGCATTTCGGGCTCTTGAGCGGGCTTAACGTGCGCATGCAGTCGCTGCGCTCGCTCGCCACGGGCGGCGTCGCGTTTGCCACCCCAAACGGCCGAAGCGCACCGCCGGTCAAAGACGGAACGGTATTCCGCCTGTATGACAAACCCGCTCGGGCCTGGCTGGCATGGTCACCCAGAATCCCAATCACACCGACACCCTAGCGGTCAGTCCCGCTCCGGGCTTGCCGGACCTGCTGGGGCTGCGGCCGTGGCGGATCATGGCGGCCGGTTGGGTGTGCATGATGCTGCTCGGCGGTTGCAAGACCCTGCCAACTGTTGATGTGGACGGTGTTGTGCCAAAGCAGCAAACCGCCCACCTGGCAAGCGCGGAGGGCCCCCTGAGCACCCGCCAGAGCGAGGCGGTCCTCGGAGCGCTGAAGCGCGCTGCCCTTCCAACGGAGGTACTTGGCAACGCCCTGGCCCTGATGCAGGCCACAGCCGGGCATCCCTTCGTGACGGGCAACCGAGTGAGCCTGCTGCAGAACGACGGCTCGGCATACGCAGCCATGACCGCCGCAATACGCGAGGCCCGCGATCACATCAACATGGAGACCTACATCTTCGAAGATGACAAGGTGGGGCAGCGATTCGCGCGGCTCCTGCTAAGAAAGCAAGCCGAGGGGGTCCAGGTGAATCTCATCTACGACAGTGTTGGAGCGCTCGATACGCCCAGAATATTCTTCGACCGGCTGAAGGCCAGCGGCATACAGGTCCTGGAATTCAACCCCGTCAACCCGCTCCTGGTCAGAAAGGCGTGGCGCCTCAACCATCGGGACCACCGCAAGCTGCTTATCGTGGACGGCAAGGTGGCCATCACCGGCAGTGTCAACATCGGCGACACCTATTCCAGCGGACCCTTCATGAAATCCAAGACCGGGACGGCGCGGCCCGGTCAGCCCTCTAATTGGCGCGATACCCAAATCAGGATCGAGGGGCCCGTAGTGAGCGAGTTCCAGAAGATCTTTATCGCCACCTGGAAAGGCCAGAAGGGGCCGCCTCTGGCGCATCGGCGCTATTTCCCGCGCCTGAGCCCCAGGGGACGCGAGGTGGTGCTTGCCGTCAACGGCAAGGCCGACGCCCGTCATAACCCGATCTACGTCGCCCTCATCGCTGCCATAGAAAGCGCTAGTGTAGTGCTTCATTGTTCTTGGAACTTAACCGAGCGTTGGCGCGGATGACCTTCTGCAGGATGTCATTGGCTTTGGCGGTCCATATGAAGGGCTTGGGGTGGGTATTGTGCTCAGCGACATAG
>JBJKSP010000013.1:0-21984 GCA_046703865.1 Thiobacillaceae bacterium | reverse complement strand
GTCCAGGGGGAGCTGCCTGAGATAGGCCAGGGAGGAGTAGCCGGTGCCGAAGTCGTCGATGGAGGTGCGCACCCCGTGATCGCGCAGACGGGTGAGCATCTTGCGGCACAGCTCGATGTCCCGCATGAGCGCATTTTCCGTCAGCTCGATCTGCAGCTTGGAACCCGGCAATCCATGTTCCCTGAGCAGATCGAGGAGGAGATCCGGGAAATCCGGGTGAGCGGCCTGGACCGCGGAGATGTTCACCGAGATGTAGTCCAGCGCCATCCCCTGTCGCAGCCATTGCACCATCTGTCTGATCGCTTCACCCAGCACCCATAGGCCCAAGGGGATGATGAGGCGGGTCTCCTCGGCCAGGGGGATGAATTGCTCCGGCGAAGCCCCGGCCGCGCCGGGCCAGCGAATCAGCGCCTCCACTGCGACGATGCGCTTGGGCCGGGGATCGACGATGGGCTGGTAATGGAGCAGGAACCGGTTTTCCCTCACTGCCACCCTCAGGGCGTTTTCCAGCGCCAGCTTTTCGCCGGCGGCTTCCGACAACTCGTGGCTGAACCGGGCATGGCCGTCCCGGCCTTTTTCCTTGGCACGGTACATGGCGGCATCCGCGTTGCTGAGCAGCGAGATGGCGTCGGTGCCGTCTTCCGGATAGAGGGTGATGCCGATGCTGCAGCCGATGTGCAATTCGGTGTCGGCGACCGGGCAGGGCTGCTTGAAGTTGGCCACGATCTTGTCGGCGAGGCGGGTTGCATCCAGATGGCTGCCGATGTTCTCCATCAGCACCACGAACTCATCGCCGCCCACCCGGGCGACCGTGTCCGAACGGCGCACCAGGGAACGAAGGCGTTGGGCGATCTTGATCAGGCACTGGTCTCCGATGTGGTGGCCCAGGCTGTCGTTGATGTTCTTGAAGCGGTCCAGATCGATGAAGAGCAGGGCGAACTTGCTTCGGTCGCGTTGTGCCCGCTTGACGGCCTGGCCCAAGCGGTCGCTGAACAGGAGCCGGTTGGGCAGTTCGGTCAGGACGTCGTGATGGGCCAGAAAGTCCAGGCGCGTCTGGGTCTCCTTCAGGGACGAGATGTCCGTGATGACGCTGATGTAGTGGGTCAGCCTGCCCTCGCCGTCGCGCACTTCGCTGACGGATTGCAGCAGGGGGATGATCCTGCCGTTCTTGGCGCGGTCGATGATCTCCCCCTTCCAGTGGCCCTTTTCGCGGACCTCCCGCCACATCCGGGCATGAAAATCGGCATCCTGCAGTCCCGATTGGAGCATGTCGGGGTTTCTGCCCGGCAATTCCGCTTCGGCGTAGCCCGTGATTTGGCAGAAGGCCCCGTTGACCTCCAGGATCCGGTTGTCGACGTCGGAGATCACGATCCCCTCTCCCAGGTTGTCGAATACCTGGGCATAGAGCCGGAGTCCGGCCTCGGCCGCCTTGAGGCGGGTGATGTCGAAGAAGAGCAGGACGGTCTTTCCAGGCCGGCCCGACTCGTCGGCGATGGTGGAGGAGACCGCCTGGAAGTGGCGCCCTTTCAGGACGATTTCCTGTTCCCTTTTGAGACCGCCCGTGAGCGCCGCTGCGATGTCCTCGCCGCAACTGCACACCTCCGGCAAGGGACGGCCGAGGACCTGCCCAGGCTCGGCGCAATCGAAGAACCATTCCAGTGCCAGCCGGTTGCACTCGTCCACCCGGCCGGTGCCGTCGATCACGACCACCGCCGCCTGTATGGCATCCAGGATGGCGCGGATCTCGTTGGTGGCCAGGCCGAGCTTGCGGTTGGTGTCGTTGAGGTGGGCGATGACCTGGCCGAAGGACTCGCCGATGATGCCGATGGGGTCCAGCTCCAGCAGGGTGTCGTCGTCCAGTTCTTCCGCCCGCAAGGGCAGGGTGCCCATCAGGCTCAAGAGCTGATTGACTTTGGCCCGGATGTAGCGGATGGCGGCTTGGTATTTATCCTGTTGTTCCAACACGGTTCCTCGATCGGAATGTCAGGGGGCGAAGATGCGCATTCGGTAGCCATCCCCCGTGCGGGTGACCTCGGTGGCGTAGCCCATCTTGGCAGTGGCGTCCGGGATGGTGCTGGTGGCCTGGCGGTCGTCGGTCAGCACCAGCACTTCCGCCTCCCCGCGCAGAATGGCCTCCCGGTTCTGGTTCAGGGTCCGGAGGGCGAGCAGTAGGCAGGAGGGACAGATCTGTCCGCAGATGTCGAGTTGGATGGTGTGGGTTTGACGTTTCATCATCGGATCACGAATCGGGCCAGTAAACGGGAACCCGCCCAGGTGCCGGGGACCAGTCCCACCAGGAAGAGCAGGCTTTGCAGGGCCAGTATGGGTATGCCGCCCCACAGGTGCCAGATGTTGCAGGCGGGCACCATGCGCGCCGAGAGGCCCAGCAAGGTGCCGCCCAACAGGGCGGAGACGTACTGGCGCGCGGGGATACGGTAATGCAGTCGGAATTCCTTCACCAGCAGGGCCGAGACCAGGGCACCGAGGAGGATGCCGACGATGAGGGGATATTGGATCGCCGCGATGCCGTCCAGGGCCGGGCCGGGGCCGCCCCGGATGCGCCAGTGGGAGAAGGGAGGGATGTAGTTGAGCGGCAGCGCGGAATAATAGGACAGGGCACGCACGTGCCCGGGCCAGATCAGGGATTCGACGTCCGCGCCCAGCTTGGCATAGGAGGTGGTGATACCCAAGGGCATGCCGATGAACAGATAAGAGGCGAAGCCGACGCCGGCAAGGATGACGGCCGCCCGCCAGGGGGCGAGATGCCCCGCCGCATTAGAGGTACGGGTGAGCTTTCCGGCACGGTATTGCCGGTACAGCCAGAGGCTGCCCGCAAGCGCCAGGGGTAGCGTCAAGTCTGGGGGCGGCAGGCCCAGCCATTGGGGCAGGGTGATGGCCGACGGGCCCAATCGGGTGGCCTGGGCAAACCGGCCCCACCAGGGATACACGTCGGCATACAGGGCCGAACCGGCCAGAAGGCCGACGAAGGCGGTGGCGCTGGCCAGGCTGCCGGCGCCCATCTTGTATAGCGTGCCGATCACGCAGCCGCCGGCCAGGACCATGCCGACGCCGAAGAAGAAACCGCCTATCACGTTGGTCAGTGCCGGCGGGTCCAGCAGGGGGAAAGGGTAGGGACTGAGGATGCCGCTCATGCGGCCCAGTTCGAACAGCACCATGCTGACCACGATCAGCAGGACCAGCATGTGCAACAGGAAGAAGTCCCTGAACAGAAAGGCATCGCGGAACATGGCCGTGACGCAGAAATCCGCCCGATGCATGACATAGCCGGCGATGGCTCCACAGGTCAGGGATGTGGAGACGATCAACAGGTAGGTTGGCTCCCAGGGCGGTATGGACATGGAGGATTCGACGGGCGTCGTATGCCACCCAATAACGGCAGCAGGGACCACGACTTGAGGTAGGCGGGCGCCAACCGGCTGGTAGGCCTAAGCTGCCGGAGCGGGGAAGAGCGGGACGGTGAGTAAGGCTACGGAAGGTGTTGTACGCCTGCCCTGGCTAGGTCTGGACGGACGGCGACGGGCTGGTGTCGGGGGCCTGGAAGGCGCGCTCGATGGCTGCCACCAGTGTACGGACCTCGTGGCTGTCCAGATCGGGATAGGTCTCATGCACCAGACGCAGGGCCAGGTAGTCGATGGAACTGCCCGCCCACTCGTGGCGCATGTGGAAGAACCGTTCGACCTTCGAACGGGCATCGTCGTAGATGTCGCGCAGTTTGTGATGCCGGCGACGGTCGGGCCGCCGCTTTCCGTCGGGATCGAGATAGGTCTGCATGCTTCCCTCCTTGTCCGGTGTGGGGAAGGTGCCGGTCGGCTGATGGCGGCTGTACCCGCTTTACGTTACCGGCTTGGGAAACCGATCCGAGATACCTCCCTGTTTCCTCATACAAAATATCCCTTTTCGGGCGCTTATGCAAAATCCTCCCGCTTGACGCTTTTTCGGCAGCCATCCCTTTGGATCAAGGATCGGCCGTGTGTGCAGCCACCCGAATCGGCTTGACCGGGTTTGCCCAAATGGCGAATCATTTCGTCACAAAAAGCCGCTGTTCAAGGGCCCCGCCAGGTCGGTGGAAGCTTGCTTCTCCGGTCTTTGCGGCCCGAGGCGACGAACGCGGAGAGGGTATTCTGCCGCTGTTTGAACATCTCTGAATTTGTGGCTGGAAATAACAGATCACCAAACAAGCAATGACATTGTTGCAAGGGAGTCCTTTATGTTGAGGCGTGCGGTGAAGGCGATGCTGAGGCTGGTGCTCGGCGCGCTCTTCAGGCTGCGGGTATCGGGGGACATGGGCGGCCTGCAGGCGCACCGCCTGTTGATCATCGCCAACCACGAGTCTTTCCTGGACGGCCTGCTGCTGGGGGTCTTCCTGCCGGTGGACCCGGTGTTCGTGGTGCATACAGGGGTGGTGAAGAGCCGGTTCTTCCGCCTGGTACTGTCCCTGACCGATTACTACGCCGTGGACCCCACCAACCCCATGGCCATGAAGACCATCGTCAGGCTGCTGGAGTCCGGCCGGCCGGTGATGATCTTTCCCGAGGGACGCATCACCACGACGGGGAGCCTCATGAAGGTCTACGACGGTCCCGCCTTCGTGGCCGCCAGGACGGGTGCCACGGTGGTGCCGGTGCGCCTGGACGGCCCGGCCCGGTCCTATTTCGCCCGTACCTCCGGGGACTATCCCCACCGGCTGTTTCCCCGCATCACCCTGACCGTGCTGCTAGCCACTGCCATCCCCGTGCCCGAGAGCGGTCCGGCGCGGCAACGGCGCCGCCTGGCGGGGGAGGCCATGCGCAGGATCATGCAGGACATGGTCTTCAGTTCCCGTCCCAAACAGAGCCTCTACGCCGGATTCCTGGACGCCATGGCCGTCTACGGCCGCAAGCGGCGGGTGATGGAGGACATGAAGCAGATCGAATACAGCTACGGTGATCTGCTCAAGATGACCCTGGCCCTGGGCCTGATGGCGGAACGCATCACGCGGGAAGGTGAGCACGTGGGTCTGCTGCTGCCCAATCTGGCCGCCACCCTGGCCCTGCTCCTGGGCCTGTCCGCCCGGGGGCGGATACCGGCCATGCTCAACTACACCGCCGGCACCGATGGTCTGCAACACGCCTGCACCGCCGCGCGCATCGGCACCGTCATCACCTCCCGGCGTTTCCTTGAGACGGCCCGGCTCACCGAAACGGTGGCGGCCCTGAAGGGCCTGCGGATGGTCTATCTGGAGGACCTGGCGGCCGGGCTCAGGCCGGTGGACAAGCTTCGGGTGCTGCTGGCCCTGCGGGCGCCCAGATTGGCGGAACGCGCGGTCTCGCCCGAGGCCCCGGCGGTGGTCCTGTTCACCTCCGGCTCCGAGGGCACGCCCAAGGGCGTGGTCCTCTCCCATCGGGCCATCCTGTCCAACATCGCCCAGGTCCGCGCGGTGGTGGACATCTCCGTGCAGGACAAATTCCTAAACGCCCTGCCCATGTTCCACTCCTTCGGGCTCACCGGGGGCACACTGCTGCCTCTGCTCTCGGGGGCCAGCCTGTTTCTCTATCCCTCGCCCCTGCACTACCGCATCATCCCCGAGCTGGCCTACGACCGGAACTGTACGGTGCTGCTGGGCACCGGCACCTTCCTGGGCAACTACGCCCGCTTTGCCCACCCCTACGACTTCTACCGCCTGCGTTACGTCATCGCCGGGGCGGAAAAGCTGGCCGAATCGGTGCGCGCCGCCTGGTTCGAGAAGTTCGGCGTGCGCATCCTGGAAGGTTACGGCGCCACCGAGACCGCCCCGGTCATCGCCGTGAACACGCCCATGGCCTACAAGACCGGTACGGTGGGCCAGTTGCTGCCCGGCATCGAGGCCCGGCTGGTGCCGGTGGCCGGGATAGCGCATGGCGGGCGGATGCACGTGCGGGGGCCCAATGTCATGAGCGGCTATTACCGTTCCGAGCGGCCGGGCGAGCTGGAACCGCCGGCCTCGGAACTGGGCCCGGGTTGGTACGATACCGGCGACATCGTGGAGATCGATCCCGAGGGCTTCCTCTCCATCCGTGGCAGGGTCAAGCGCTTCGCCAAGGTGGCCGGGGAGATGGTCTCCCTGGAGGTGGTGGAGGGACTGGCCGCGGCCACCGCTCCGGACGGCACCCACGGCGCCACCACCCAGGTGGACGAACAGCGCGGCGAGGCCATCGTGCTTTTCACCACCCAGACGGGCCTGACCCGGGAGCGGCTCCAGGAACGGGCCCGTCTGGCCGGCCTGCCGGAGATCGCCGTGCCGCGCAGGATATGCCAGGTGGACAGCCTGCCCCTGCTGGGCACCGGCAAGGTGGATTATGTGTCCCTGCAGCGCCTGGCGGCGGAAGTGTGATACCGCCCATGCCTGCCTGTGGGAGGAGCCGGACTTGAACCACTGCTACCGCCTGGATGTCGCAACGGCCTTTCACGCCAGGGCATTCGGGATTCGTTCACTTTGCAACCGTGAGGCCCCATGAGCCGGACCGCGACGAACCATCTAGACCTTCCACTGCTGTCCCGCCCCATGGTGGCGGTGCTGGTGGCCCAGTTCCTGTCCGCTTTCGGGGACAATGCCCTGCTCATCGCGGCCATCGCCGTTCTCAAGAGCCAGGGCCACCTGGGCCTCATCCCCCTGCTGCAGGGCTGTTTCGTCGTGCCCTTCATCCTGCTGGCCCCCTTCGTGGGTGTCCTCGCGGACGCTCTGCCCAAGAGCTGGGTGATGCTGCTGGCCAACGGCCTCAAGTTCGTGGCCGCCGCCCTCATGTCGGCGGGGGCCAACCCCCTGTTGAGCTACGGGCTGGCAGGGGTGGGCGCGGCGGCCTATTCCCCGGCCAAATACGGCATCCTCACCCAGTTTTTCGGGCCGGAGAAGCTGGTCAAGGCCAACGGCCTGCTGGAGGGCTCCACCATCGTGGCCATCCTCACGGGGGTATTGGCGGGCGGCTGGCTTGCCGACCGTTCCCTGGCCCAGGCCTTCACCGGCGTGATCGCCGTGTACGGCGCGGCGGCCCTGGTCAATCTGCTCATCCCCAGGCTGCCGCCGGAACACCCCCCCGAGCACTTCGACGTCATGACGCTGATCCGCGAATTCAGGGGTGCCGTGGCTACCCTCTGGCGGGACCGGGACACCCGCTTCAGCCTGCTGGGCACCAGCGTGTTCTGGGGCACGGGCACGACCCTGCGCCTGCTGCTGTTTGCCTGGGTGCCGGTGGCCCTGGGGATCATGGACAATCAGACGCCGGCCGACCTGATGGGGGTGGTGTCCATCGGGATCGTGGTCGGGGCGGGGCTCGCCGGGCTGCTGGTCAGGCTGGAGACGGTCAACCGGGCGTTGGTGGGGGGATTGCTGCTGGGGCCCCTGACCCTGGCCCTGGCGCCCAGCCACGACTACGCCCTCGCGGTGGTCCTGTTGGCCGCCATCGGTGCGGCGGGGGGGTTCTTCGTGGTACCGCTCAACGCCCTGCTTCAGGAGCGCGGCCATCTCTCCGTGGGGGCCGGCCATGCCTTGGCGGTGCAGAACCTGTGGGAGAATCTCGCCATGGCGAGCTTCGTGGCGGCCTATTACCTGGCCGAGCAGGCGGGGGCCACGGTGGTGGGCCTGGTCGCGGGCTTCGGGGCCGCCGTGCTGGCCGGCATCGCCGGCCTGGCCTGGATGCGGCGCCGTAGCATGTATGCGATGAAGGATATAGCATGACAGACGTTCAGATCGGGACTGACCCTCCGCGGCCCTTGGACGGGCTGATCAGGGTGACCCATCTCATCTATGGATTGCATGCCCTGACCGTGGTGACGGGGCTGGTCACGCCGGCCTTCATCGTGACGGCCTTCATCACCGGTTGGCCCTCCATCATCGCGGTGATCATCAATTACGTGAAGCGGGGCGAGACGCGCGGGACCTTCCTGGAATCCCATTTTCGCTGGCAGATACGGACCTTCTGGTTCGCCCTGATGTGGGTACTGGTGGCCCTGATGCTCGCCTTCACCTTCATCGGCATCCCCCTGGCCCTGACCGTCGTGGGGGCTTCCGGGCTGTGGGTGCTTTACCGGGTCACCCGGGGTTGGCTACGGCTCAACGACAGGCTGCCCATGCCCATTTGAAGTCGCGGTGACCGGCAGGGCAGGCCGGGTCCGATCATGCCGGCCGCAATATCGCGGCCGGATCCATGATGAGTCAGCCTCTAGCAGCCTGTCGGACTTAACACCCCGTGCGCGACGGCCCGATTTTGGATGCAGCGCAAGGCGCGGAGCGCGCCGCAGTGCGGGCCACTGCAAGCGATCCGCAACGCAGCGATGGGCCAAAATCGAGCCGTCCCTTCGGGTTGCCACGACAAAGCGCGTCTGCGGCGTTGCGAAGCTTGGCGATGGAACAACCATCGCCTGCGCTCCGCGCCTTGCATTCATCGCTTTGTCGAGGCAACGCGCATGGAGGATTAAGTCCGACCGGCTGCTAGGCAAGGGGGCGGCGGCCGAGCAACAACAGGACCAGGGCCGCGATCGCACACGTCACGGCGAGCGCCGTGGTGACGGCCGTGACCGAGGTGCCCGTGCCGCCGATACCTGTGAAATCGATCAGCGTGGCGATGAGCGCGACGTCGAAGAACGTGAGTGCCCATGAGTAGAAGACCAGACGACGAATAGCCATAGCGTTCGAACTCCTTGAGGATGAGGAAGCTTATTCCGGGTCCCGGCGCTGCCGTACCGTCATGGGCTGATTCGCAAGCCTCGTACCAGATGGATAACAAATTGATTTGATTATGAAAAACCTTGACGGCGCAATCGGCTGCGGCGGGGGCCGTCGCCGGATCGCGACAGCGAACCCGTTTATGCCGTTAACCCCTTGAGTTGACTTCCGCTTTCCCGTCGCCGCCGGGCGACGATCACTACCCTCGCCGTGCGGACGAAGCCGGGCCCGGCCAGTGGTGCGGCCTGTCGGCCGGGCCCGGTTCATTCCGCCAGCAGTTCTCGGATGGCCTGCTCGATACGTTTCGCCTGGGGGTCGCCCTGATGGGTCTCGCCGTCGTAGCTGCCGCGCACCCGCCCCTGCTTGTCGATCAGGTAATAGGCGGGCCAGTAACGGTTGCCCATTGCGCGCCAGTAGCGAAAATCGTTGTCCAGCATCACGGGGTACTTCAGTCCGAACCGGGCCACCTTGCGCCGGACGCTTGCCGGGTCGCGTTCGTACCCGAACTCCGGGCTGTGTATGCCCACGACTTGCAGCCCCCGGGGCCCCCATCGTCTCGCCAGGTCTTTGAGCCAGGGGAAGGAGCGATAGCAGTTCCAGCAGTCGAAGGTCCAGAAATCGATCAGCACCACCTTGCCCCTCAGATCGGCCAGTTTCAACGGCCTGGAGTTGATCCACCGGTCTGCTTCTGTCTGGGTGAACTCGGGTGCGGGCGCCGGCCTTCCGGACACGGGGTACAGACCGGCCGTAGCGCCTGGAGAGGCAAGCCACGGGACCGCGGCGAATGCGACACTCAGAAGCACCGTCAGCCATGCAGTTGCGGATTTCATGCCCCGGCTCCATCCTTCGTAAGGGAGACTTGGCCATAGGATGAGCCGTATGGGCCATCCTATCCGTCAAATTTCGTTTACACATTCAGCAGTCGGGGTCATCCATTTCCGCCCATGGCCCTGAAAGACGTGACAAGGCTCCCGGCGAACCCGGCTGCCTTCCCGGTGGTCAGAAGGTTAGCGGCGCACACAGGGCCGTCCAGCGGCATACCCTGATCTGCCGGGTGCAGGGTCTACGGTCTGGCGGGTCGGCAGACTTGAGGAGGGCAGGCATGGACAGAGGTCGACACGCAAACATCCTGGTGGTGGATTCGAATATCCACCGACGCAGCCTCGTCGCTCTTGCACTGGAGGCGGAGGGGAACGCCGTGCGCGAGGCCGGAGATGTCCGCGCGGCGCTCACGATCCTGGCAGAGGACAGGCCGGATCTGGTCCTGATCCAACTTGGCCTGGCGGACGTGGACGGTCTCAGTCTGGCGCGTCAGATCAGGAATGACCGTGAGACTCGCCTCCTTCCTGTCGTCCTGTTGACGGCAATGGATGAAGAGGAATGCCGTTTGATCGCCCGGGGATTGGGTATCCAGGCCCTGGTGGGCACGCCGGTAAACACCATGGCCCTGAAGGAGCAGGTCCACGATCTGGTGCACCTGAATACCTTCGATCCCCAGGAACGGCTTCGTTTTTTCCAGACGGCGGCAGACAGCGGCGGTCCGGGGGATGATCTGCGCCGGAGCCATCTGGAGACCCTGGAAGTGCTGGGCGTGGCGATGGGGATGAAAAACCCGGCCATGGGGGACCATCTCCGGAACGTCGGCACCCTTGCCGGAATTCTGTCGGACCGGCTGGGTATGGGGAGCAAGTACGGCCCGGCCGTCTCCAAGGCCAGCACCCTGCACGATATCGGCCAGATCGGGCTGCCGGACGAAATACTCGCCAAGCCCACACCACTCGATGCGCAGGAACGGGCCCTGATCAAGTCCCATTGCCGGCAAGGCGCCCAGATCCTCGCCCAGGGACACTCCCCTTATCTCAGGATGGCGGCGGAGATCGCCCTGAGCCATCACGAGCACTGGGACGGTTCGGGCTATCCCCACGGGCTCAGGGGCGAGGCCATTCCTTTTTCAGCGCGTATCGTCGCCGTGTGCGACGTCTATGACGAACTGCGCAGCCGGCGTTGCTACAAACCCGCCCTGGATCATGTCCAGGCGGTACAGGCCATGTTCGCCGGAGATGGACGTACCCGGGCGGACCACTTCGACCCGCTGGTGCTGATGGCCTTCCACGACGCGGCGGACGACTTGCAGGCGATCTACGCTCCCAGCGCGGAACCCGTGTTCGAGGCCGTCAGCGCCTGACCCACGGTCGCCCGGTTTAGGGTTCCTGCAACAACCGCTCGATTTCTTCCGCGAGTTCTGCGGGCGGTGTGGAAGGGGAATAGCGCCCGACGGCCCGGCCATGGCGGTCGACGAGAAACTTGGTGAAGTTCCATTTGACGGAGCGGATTCCCAGCCAGCCGGGCAGCGCCCGGGTCAGATGGCGGAACAGGGGATGGGCGTCCGTTCCATTGACATCCACCTTCTCGGACATGGGGAAGCTGACCCCGTATCGGGTCTGGCAAAAGGCCCGGATCTGGGAAGCGCGGCCCGGCTCCTGTCGGCCGAACTGGTTGCAGGGAAAGCCGAGCACCACCAGCCCACGAGCCCTGTAATCCCGGTACAGCTTTTCCAGCCCCGCATACTGGGGTGTGAATCCGCATTGGCTGGCGGTGTTGACGACGAGCAGGACCTGGCCCCGGTATTGCGCCAGGTCCAGGGATTCGCCTTCCAGGGTAGTGATCGCGAACCGGTAGATGTCCGGCGCGGTCATGGCTGATGCCTTGTGCAGAAAATCGGGTCACGTCCCTGCGAAGGCGGACAAAATCCGGCTCCGTGGACGTCGGCCATTTTTACACATTCCCGGCTGTCCCGGCCGGATCCGGTCAACCCGGGCCAGGGTCGAGATGAAATCTGCTGAGTAATCATGCTGCTCAACCAATCTTTACAAGCGGGTCTCCAAATCGGCATGGCTATTGCTTGACAGGGATGACTGCGCCCAGTGGGAGAGACATGTCATGACCCATTCCGAACGCCCCAAGATCTCCGCCGCCCTGCCCATCGAGCAGGATGGGTTTGCGGACGCCAGCGCGCCTTTCGATACCGCAGCCTACTCGGTTGAATTCATCGCCTTGGACGAGATCCTGATGGATGGTCAGGGGCCCCAGGAGCCTCTGGATCTGCACGACTTCTTCCAGATGGAAGAGACCGGGCCCAAGGACCGGAAGTAATCCCAGCGGCGATCATGCCCGGCCGGACCCCTGTCCGGCCTCTTTCCCGCTGCCGCCACGGGTAACCAGGTCCACCAGCTCGACGGGGATGGGGAAGACCAGGGTGGAGGTCTTGTCCCCGGCGATGGCAGTGAGGGTCTGGAGATAGCGCAACTGCATGGCCCCCGGCTCCATGGCCAGGACGTGGGCCGCCTGCTGGAGTTTCTCCGCGGCCTGCAGTTCGCCTTCCGCATGGATCACCTTGGCGCGTCTTTCCCGCTCTTCTTCCGCCTGTCTCGCGATGGCCCGGATCATGTTCTCGTTCAGGTCCACGTGCTTGATCTCCACGTTGGAGACCTTGATCCCCCAGGCATCGGTCTGCACGTCCAGGGTTTTCTGGATGTCCATGTTGAGGCGCTCACGTTCGGCGAGCATCTCGTCCAGCTCATGCTTGCCTAGCACGGACCTCAGGGTGGTCTGGGACAACTGGCTGGTGGCGGCGTAGAAGTTCTCCACCTGCAGGATGGCCTTGTCCGGCTCCACCACCCGGAAGTAGACCACGGCATTCACCTTGACCGACACGTTGTCCCGGGAGATGACGTCCTGGCTGGGCACGTCCAGCACCACGATGCGCAAGTCCACTCTCACCATCTGCTGGATGCCCGGGATGATGACGACCAGCCCCGGGCCTTTCACCTTCCAGAACCGACCCAGGGTGAAGACCACGCCGCGTTCGTACTCGCGCAGGATGCGCAGGCTGGAGACCACCAGCAGGAGGACGAGGAACAGGGCGATGAGCCCGCTATAGTCGTACATGATCACACCCCTTTATCTATCGATTTCTCGACGTCCAGGACCAGGCCGTCGATACCGACGACCCGCACCTTCGCCCCCCGGGCCAGGGGTGTGCGGCTGCGTACCTGCCAGGTCTCGCCGTGCACCCGTGCCCAACCCTCGCCTTCGAAGTCCTCCAGCACCACGCCGGGGGCGCCGACGAGCTGCTCGCTGCCCGTGGCCACCGGTCGCCGGCGCGCGCGCAAGGCCATGCCCGCGACGAAGAACATGAACAGTGCGGTGGTGACCGCCACCGGCAGGATCACCCCCCAGGGCAGGCCGTAGCCGGGCAGGTCGGTGTCGATGAGCATCACCGAGCCGATGACGAAGGCGATGACGCCGCCCAGCCCCAGCACCCCGAAGCTGGGCAGGAAGGCCTCTGCGACCATGAAGGCCAGTCCCAGCAGGATGAGCCCCAGCCCAGCGTAGTTCACCGGCAGCATGTTGAGGGCGAACAGTCCCAGCAGCAGGCTGACCGCGCCCACCACGCCGGGCAGGACGAAGCCCGGGTTGACGAATTCGAAGAACAGGCCGTAGATGCCCGCCAGCATCAGGATGTAGGCGATGCTGGGGTCGCCGATGACGGCCAGGAGGCGGCTGCGCCAATCCGGCGCCACGCCGGTGAGCGTGGCGCCCCGGGTGTGGAGGACCACCTCGCCCCCCGCCACCCTGACCTTGCGGCCGTCCAGCTTGGCGAGCAGATCGCCCGGGTTCTCCGCCATCAGGTCGTTCACCGTCATCTTCAGCGCCTGCTAGGCGGACAGGCTCACCGCCTCACGGACCGCCCGTTCCGCCCAGGCCACATTGCGACCCCTCAGTTCGGCCAGGCTGCGGATGTAAGCGGTGGCGTCATTGATCCGCTTGCGCGTCAGGGTATCGCCGGACGGCGGTGCGCGCTCTTCCTTCTTTCCCTTTGCGCCGGGTTTGGTCGCCGGGGCCTCGCCGCCGATGCCGATGGCAATCGGCGTCGCCGCCCCCAGGTTGGTGGCGGGGGCCATGGCCGCGATGTGGCTGGCATATAGGATGTAGGTGCCCGCGCTGGCGGCCCTGGCGCCTTCAGGGTAGACATAGGTGGCCACTGGCACCGGCGAGGCGAGGATGGCCTTGATGATGCCCCGCATGGAGGTGTCCAGGCCGCCCGGCGTGTCCATCTCGATCAGGACCAGTGAGGCCCGGTCCTCCGCCGCATGCCTGAGCCCGCGCACCACGTAATCCTCCACGGCGGGTCCGATGGCCCCCTGCACGGTGAGCACGGGCACGGTCCCGGCCCGGACCGGTCCGGCGCTCAGCAGTGCGAGACCCAGCAGGACTGCAAGTCGGACCAACATGTCGTGCGCTCCCGGCGGATGGGTGGTGCTTGGGAAAACCGGACTTATGCTGCCATTCTAGGGCGTGTTGACATTTATTTCGCCCATGCGACCAGGGCGATTTGGGATGCACCCCCGGACCTACCAGATCGTTTTCCGCCTGCACAACCCATTGTCCCTGTCCGTGGGGGCGCTGGGTATGCGTCGGTTTCCCGCCGGACGCTACGTCTACACGGGCAGTGCGCGGCGGGGTCTGGAGGCCAGGCTGCGCCGGCACCTGTCCCGGGAAAAGCGCCTGCGTTGGCATATCGATTACCTGCTGTCGGCGCCCGGGGTGGAGGTCCTTTCCACTCGTTCCTTCGTAGAGGAGGAATGCGCCGTGAGTCAGGCGACGGCGGGCGAGATACCCGTTGAAGGTTTCGGCGCGAGTGACTGCCGCAGCGGCTGCGGCAGTCATCTCAAGTACCTGGGGGCGTGAAGGGACGGCCCCGGCTCAGATCTGCCACTCCGTCCCGTCCAGGATGAAGCCGATCCTGCGCCGCTGGGCTTCCGCCTCGATCCTCTCCGAATAGCAGAACAGCTGGATGCTGGCCTGGTGGGCGATCACCATGCAGGGCCGGCCCTCGAAACGGCCCTCGATGCGGATGCCGTGGTGGCTTTCCTGAATAAGCTTGTCCACCCGGATCGCAACGCCGCCGTTGAGCAGCGCAATGATGGCCGGTTGCACGTCCGCGGGGACTTTTTCGCGCCATTGCAGGATGGTGTCCGCCAGGCACTGGATCAGTACACCGGCGGATTGCTGCTCGCGTCCCTCCAGATAGGGCAGCTGGGGGATGTCGATGGCCGGCAGGGCCAGATAATCCACCACTTCCGGTGGCTTGACGGCATAGTGTGCCGCTCTGAGGGTGTCGATCGCGTCCGGGTGCTCAGCCATGTCGGTCACTCCAGTGATACCGGCGTATTATCCTAGATTCCTCAGTTGACCGCTTCGAGCCCTTGCAACGCCCTTTCGAAGCCGACAAGGGTACTTCGAAAGCACTTGCCTCCAGGATGACGCTGCTAAACCCCTGGAAACCTTCTTGTCGCCGAGGCTGGCAGGCCACGGGCGAATTCCGGACTGTCGTGATGTTCCAGGGTGTATCCCGCCTGCCCGTCCTGACCCAGGACCTCCGCCAGATAGGGCAGGCAATGGCTCAGCCTGTCCGCCAGCACCCAGGGCGGGTTGACGATGAAGATCCCGCTGCCGTGCATGCCCATCCCGTCCCCGGCCGGAGCGCGCACCGACAGGGTCGCATGCAGCCAGGCCTTCACCTGCAGGCGCTTGAGTCGCTCCGGTAGTTGTCGGGTTTCGGGCCGCTGCAGTTGGGGGTACCAGACGGCGTAGATGCCGGTGGCGAAGCGGCGCAGTCCCTCCCTGAGTGCCTCAGGCACCCGGCGGTAATCCTCCCTGACCTCGTAGGAGGGGTCGATGAGCACCAGGCCGCGCCGGGTTTGGGGCGGGAGCACCGCCTTGATGCCCGCCAGGCCGTCTGCGGCCTCCACCAACACCCGCCGCCCCGCCCCGCGTAGGCTCTCGGTCAGGGCCTGACTGTCGGTGCCGTGCAGCTCGAACAGGCGCAGTTGATCGCCGCGGCGCATCATTCGCCAGGCCAGCCATGGAGAGCCCGGATAGGTGCGCAGTCTGCCGTCCGGGTTGAGGGCACGTACCAGGGCCAGGTAGCCGGCCATGGATTCCGGCAGGTCGGTGCGTTCCCAAAGCCGGCCGATGCCCGTCCCGTATTCGGCGTTCTTTTGCGCGTAGCCGCCCTGCAGGTCGTAGATCCCGGCGCCCGCATGGGTGTCCACGTAGCACCAGGGCTTGTCCTTCCGGTTCAGATAATCGAGGACCTGGACCAGGACCAGATGCTTGAGCACGTCGGCATGATTGCCGGCGTGGAAGGCATGGCGGTAGCTGAGCAAGGCGGGACAGGGTCAGAGCTTGTGATACTTGTCCGCCCGCCCCCTGGCCTTCTCAACGGGATATTTCTCCGCGGTGATGGCGATCTTGCGCCAGGCCGCGGCGGGGAGGTCCACCTTCAGCACGTCGGCCAGGCGCAGCAGATAGAGCAGGACGTCGGCCAGTTCCAGTTCCAGCTCCCGCCGGGTCTCCTCGGGTAGGTTCATGGAGGCTTGCTCCGTAAGCCACTGGAAATGCTCCACCACCTCCCCCGCCTCGGCCACCAGGGCCATGGCCAGGTTCTTGGGGGAGTGGAACTGGCCCCAGTCACGCGCCTCGGCGAAACGCTGCAATTCGTGCCGGAGGCGCGTCAGGGAGGGTTCATCATGCATGTCGGCAGGTTCCCGTAGCAGTGGTCAGGACACGCCGGCCTCCCTGCGAGGGCCCAGGAAGGCTTGCGATTCCGAGGTCTGAAAGACTCAGGCGTCCGTCCCCGGAGGAGGCCCGATCTGGCCTGTTAAGCCGCAAGACGTTCGCGTCAGTTACGCAGGTTGCGCACGGCGCTGGAGGTGATGTTGTGCTGCTCCTTCAGCACGTTGCTGACGATGCCGAACAGCTGGCCGGATTTACGGGTGAACTCGGCATCGGCCTTGAGCTGGGTGCGCAGGACCTGCATCTTTCCTAGATTGAGCTTCAATTCGTCGAACAGGGGCGGCAGCTTCGCCTTGGCGCTCGGATCGGTGGACCTGCTCAGGGACACGATGCCCTCCAGGGTGCGTCCGGCATTGTTCAGGGCGGTCTCGTATTCGGCCATCAGCTTCGCCTGGGCGGGATTGGCCGCGGATGCCTTCAGGCCGGGTCGCACGATGCGCCATTGGTCCACCAGCTTTTGCACGGCTTGCGCAGAGGCAGTTTCGCCAGCCAGCGCGGGCAGGGGCAGCGCCACCAACGCCCCGAACGAAAGGACGGCGGCAAGGAGGGCCAGGAAGCGGTTTTGAGGTTTCATGCTTGACTCCGTAACTGTTGGATTCGCGGGACGACAGATTCCTGAAAGGCAGTGCTTTTCCGTGCAGTGGCCGTTTTGCGGCGTTGACAGGACTTGTTCCCCATTTTAGAGGTAGTCTTTGTCGAAATGGTTGCCTGCTGGGAGATAGATACCATGCTGAGGTTTATTGCGCTGGCCTTTTTGGCACTGGCATTGATGGGACCCTGTCGGGCGGCCCCGGTGACGGGTGCCGCGGTGATCGTGAGCATCGACGGTACCGGACAGTATCGCCCGGATGCGCGCTCGGCATGGCGCAAGGCCTCTATCGGACAATCGCTGCCCGAGGGCGCGTGGGTCCGGACCGGCAAGTACAGCCGGATGGCCCTCCTGGCGGCCGACCGGACCCAGGTGCGCCTGAATCAGGACACGGTGCTCGAGATCAAGAACGTCCCTCCGGCGCAGTCCGCGCCCCAGCGTCGTCGCCTGACTGCGGGCCAGGCCCGGTTCCGGCAGCTTTTGGGGGAAAGCTGGGTGCAGACCAAGACCATCCCCCGGGAGATGCACTGGGAGACACCCACCGCCGTGGCCGGCATCCGGGGCACGGAATGGCAGGTCCAGGTCTTCAAGGACGGCCGCTCGCTGCTGACGGTCATCAACGGCGAGGTGGAATATGCCAACGACCGGGGCAGCGTGCTGGTGGGGCCCAGCGAACAGGCCCTGGCGGCGGCCGGCCAAGTGCCCGTCAAACAGATGGTGCACAACCCCCGCGATCGCATCCAGTGGGTCACGGCCTATACCGTGGAGCCCCTGCGCCACGTCATCCTGGACGGGGGCAGTCTCCGGGCCGCCCGGGAGCGGCTCACGGGAACGGGGGGGGAGGACCCCGTGGCGCGGGGAGACGCCCTGGCCGACCTGGGGCGGTGGCGGGAGGCGGCGGAGGCGTTCGCCGCCGCCCACCGGGCGCGGCCCGAGGATGATGCCGCCAAGCTCGGCCTCGCCTACGTGGCGCTGCATGATCGGGATCTGGCCGGCGCGCGGCGCTGGCTGGGGGAGACCACCGGCGATTCCGAACTCCGGGCCTATGCCCAGGCCAGCCTCAAGGTCCTGGAGCAGGACATCCAGGGTGCGCTCAAGGGTCTGGAGGCGATGACGGGCCGCGCGGACCTGGACCAGCCGGCGCCCTATCTCCTGCTGTCCGACCTCATGATCTACGAGGGGCATCTGGATCGGGCGCGGGACGAGGTCACGAAGGGATTCGCGCGCTTCCCGGACCATCCGCGGCTGCATGCCCAACTGGCCCGCATCGACCTGCTCCAGGACCGGCCGGCCGCGGCGCTGGCCGACGCCCGGGCGGCCCTCAAGGCGGACCCCGAGTCTTACGCGGGTACCCTGGTTCGGGCTGACATCGCCCGTCTGGAGGGCGATTCGGCCCATACCTTTGCCGACTACGATCGGGCCATCGCCCTCAAACCCCACGACGACCGGGCCTGGTTCGGCCGCGGGGTCGCCCACACCGAACGGGAATACGTGCGCGAGGCGAGGCGTGACCTGGAACGGGCACTGGGCCTGGACCCCGAAGGCCCCGGCTATGCCGGCGAGCTGGGTACGGTGGATACCTTCGCCGACGACTTCCCCGGGGCCGAGCAGGCCTTCCACAAGGCGCTGAAGACCAACCCGGCGGACTACGTGGCGCTCACCGGCCTGGGGCTGATGGAGCTCAAGCGGGGCGATACCCAGCAGGCCCTGGACGACTTCCTCAAGGCGGGCGTGATGGAACCCCGCTACGCACGGGTGCACGTCTACACGGCGGTGGCCTACTACCAGTTGGGCTACCGGCGCCAGGCGCTGGAGGAACTGGCCCGGGCGAGCCAGTTGGACGACAAGGACCCGCTGCCCTATTTCATGGCCAGCATCATCCAGGACGACCTGCTCAGGCCGGAAGAGGCCATCGCCTCGGCGCGCAAGGCGCTCGCCCGGATGCCCTACCTCAAATCCCTGAACCAGCTCGCCAACGATGAGCGCGGCACCGCCAACCTGGGTGCGGCCTTCGCCTCCTTCGGCATGGAGGAATGGGCGCGCAGCTATGCCAAGGCGTCCTATGATCCGTTCTTCGCGGCCAGCCATCTGTTCATGGCCGACCGCTACCAGGGCCTGTACACCAAGAATTCAGAGCTGTTCCAGGGCCTGATCGCCGATCCCACCGTGTTCGGGGCCAGCAACCGCTACGAGAGCCTGATCCCGGCGCCCACCACGAACGGTTCCCTGTCCTGGCGCTATACCAAGTCCGACACCATGCATGGCAACAGCCCCCAGGTGGAAACCAGCGGCTATCGGGTGGGCCCCGTCCCCTGGGCCTGGTATCTGGGCTACGAAGGCGTGGGCCTGGACTACGACAGCGGCCCCTACCGGCTGGGCACCTATACCGCCGCGATCGGCGCGAAACCCAGATACGACACGGGGGTCTTCCTGTTCCTCGACCACAGCCGGCTGAACAACAGGATCGCGGGCAACAGCGGCGGCGCTGCCGTCGACCTGAACGACAAGCTGGGGACCGATCGGGCCGACCTGGGCCTCCATTACGCCTTCAACCCCCAGTCGCAGGTCTGGTTCAAGGCCAGCAACTTTTCCTCGTCCGACGACGTGACCGGCACCGCGGGCGATGCACCCATCGTGTCCGACGTGGCGGTAGATGAGCCCGAGGTCTCCTTCCGACATACCCTGGGTCTTAATGGCGGGCATCAGCTGAGCTGGGGCGTGGATGCCGCCTCGCGCCATACCGGCTCCACCTTCGACGACATGACCCTGGCGCCCGCCCTCATCTCGCGGAATGCCTACGATTTCCATGAAAGGTCGACGGACCTGTACCTGTCCGACACCTGGCGTGCGAACAGCGACCTGACATTGCAGGGGGACCTGGTCTACCAGCACCATCGGCGCCAGGCCCGGTACGACGATCTGCTGGTTTTCCCCGATGCCCCGCCGCCCCTGTCCGTCAACTCCAGCACCCAGACCTTCAATACCGGCCAGATCAACCCGCGTCTGGGGGCGGTCTATCGACTGGGTTCGGACCGGTTCCTGCGTTTCGCCTACCAGCAATGGGTCAGGCCCGCCGGTTTCAGCTCCCTGGGACCGGTGGCCACGGCCGGGATCCCGCTGGATGACCGGCTGGTGATGCGGGGCGGGAAACTGCAACGCTACCGACTGCAGGTGGACTGGGAACTGAACCCGCACAGCTACGCCACCGCATACCTGGACAACCAGCATATCGACAACCACATGTTCACCTATTCCCCATTCACGGTGAACGAGCTGGAAAGCCTCAACAAGCTCCGCCCTAGGGATTTCGGGTCCCTGATGCGGGATGACATGCTGGAGTTCGTGAATACGCCGGAGTATCAGGGCGGCCACATCCGATCCGCAGGAGGGGCGCTGGATCACGTACTCTCACGCCATTGGTCGGTGACCACGCGTTACATTTACGCAGACACGGACAACACGGGCGACGCCTACCCGGGCAACCGGGTGCCTTACGTGCCGCGTCATACGGCTGCCCTGGGCGCCACCCGGGTCAGCCCCTCAGGCTGGTATTGGGATGGGCTCCTGGTCTGGCGCAGCACCCGTTACCGGGACGAGGCGAACACGGTCAAGCTGGAGCCGGGTTGGAGCGGGGCCTTTGACCTCTACCGGCAGCTGGCGAACAAGCATTGGCTGTTGCGCCTTTCCGCCGATAATCTGCTCGACCGCAACCAGGACACCCAGTACACGGCCGAGGTCAACTACCGCTTCTGAGGCGGGCAATCCCGCCGATGGCAGGCTACCGGTCGACCACGTGGGTGATCCAGTGGTCCCCTTGCTTGTCCAGCTTGTAATGGAAGCGCGGTGGGTTGAGCGCGAAGCTGAGGAACATGAAGCCGAATGAGACCACGCCCCAGACGCCGTAGACCTCCAACTGGAACGAGGCCTGGGCGTCGCTGTCCAGGTTGCTGTAATACTCGAGGGCGGACCCGGCCAGGGAGAAAAGGCTGTCCAAGTCGAAGCCCGACCAGGCGAACAAGACCCAGAATGCCGCCGCCACGGGGCAGAAGAAGGTGGAAAGGAACAAGCGACGCACGTAGTCTGTGACATCTTTATTCATGATCATGCCTCCTCCAGTCATGGGCATGGGGCGTGTATAACGCAAAACGGGGAAGGAACTCAAACAAAAAGGATTGATGGTCCTCGCTGGATGTCCAAGAGGAGATGCCCGAACACCGGCTGGCGCAGGCCCTAACCGGTATTGCGCATCCCCGCCGCGATGGCGTTGATGGAACGCAGCAGGGGATCCAGCCAGGGGCTGGGCCGTTCCTGGTCCGGCGCGGTTTCCCTGGCCGTCTCCGCGCGCAGCTTGCGCAGCAGCACCACCTGGATGTGGTTGAGGGGGTCCAGGTAGGCATTGCGGTGGTTCAGCGACACCGCCAGGTCCGGATTCTCGTCCAGCAGGGTCTCACTGTCGGCCAGGTGCAGCAGGTGCAGGACGCTGCGGCGGTATTCCGTCTCGATGGCCTCGTAGACCCAGCGTCCGACCTTGGCGTCCCGGTTCAACCGGGCGTATTCCCGGGCGATGAGCATGTCCGTCTTGGCCAGGGCCATCTGGGCATTGGACAGCAGGTTGTGGAAGAAGGGCCATTCCCGGTACATCTTCTGCAGCTTGGCCAGCCGTGCGGGGTCGTTGCCGCGCCAGGCCTCCAGGGCGGAGCCGATGCCGTACCAGGCAGGCAGGGCATGGCGCGACTGGCCCCAGGCGAATACCCAGGAGATGGCCCGGACCGAGGATTTCGAGCGGTCCCCCTTCTTGCGGTGAGACGGTCGGGAGCCGATGTTGAGCAGGCCGATCTCCCGCACCGGGGTGGCCTCGTAGAAGTAGTCCAGAAAACCCGGTGTGGATTCGGTGAGCCTCCGATAGGCCTGTTCCCCGGACCGGGCCATCTCATCCATGATGCCCAGGTAGTCCTTCCTGTCCTTGGGCCCCGGCCGGATCAGGTGGGTGCTGGCCTTCAGCAGGCCCGTCACCCCCATGGTCAGTTCGTAGACCGCCGTCTCCATGTTGTTGTAC
>JBJKSP010000012.1:0-16201 GCA_046703865.1 Thiobacillaceae bacterium | reverse complement strand
TTCCCGGGCAGGTCTCCGAAGGACAGGAAATTGCCCAGTCCCTCGCCGCGAGTGCCCCAGTCCTTGTAGTAACCGGCCACCGCAAGGGTGTCCGGCAAATAGACTTGGTCCACGAAGTCGCTCATCTGCCTGATGGCGTTCTGGACGATCTGCAGCCCCACCTCGTTGAGCGCGGTGGCGGCCTGACCGCCATCCGGCATCGCGGCCCTCCCGGGGCCGCCGCCTTGCACGCTGATGGCGCTGGGGCTGCCGCCCACCAGGAACATGGGGTGGGGGTTCTTGCCGCCGAAGATGGCGTGCAGCTTGACCACGTCCCGCTGCCAGGCGAGGGCCTCCAGATAGTGCGCCACCGCCATGAGATTGGCCTCGGGCGGCAGCTTGTAGGCCGGATGCCCCCAGTAGCCGTTGGCGAAGATGCCCAGCTGACCGGCATCCACGAAGCCCTTCAACTTCCTCCGGACGTCGGCGAAATAGCCCGGTGAGGACTTGGGCCAGGCGCTGATGCGCTGGGCCAGGTCCGAGGTCTTCTTGGGGTCCGCGGACAGGGCCGAAACCACGTCCACCCAGTCCAGGGCATGGAGGTGATAGAAGTGCATGACATGGTCGTGCACATACTGGGCGGCGATCATCAGGTTGCGGATGATCTGGGCATTGGGCGGGATGGCGTAGTCGGGGATGGCGCGCTTGAGGGCATCCTCCACCGAGCGGATCGAGGCCACGCCGTGCACCAGGGTGCATACCCCGCAAATGCGCTGGGCGAAGGCCCAGGCGTCGCGCGGGTCCCGGCCGCGCAGGATGATCTCGATCCCGCGCACCATGGTGCCGGACGAGTAGGCGTCGGTGATCCTGCCCTTCCCGTCGGTGGCCGCCTCGATGCGCAAGTGACCCTCGATGCGGGTGATGGGATCGACGACGACACGTTGTGCAGCGGTCATGAAATCATCCTCAACGGTTCGCAAATTCGGACAGAATGCGGTACTGGGTCTCGGCCTCGCGGTTCTCGGTACCCTGGCCGGTGGCGATGGTCCCGCAGGTGCGGGCCATGCGGGCATGCATGGCCGCATGCCAGCCCGGATTGGCCCCTTCCCCGGCCGGGGCGACACAGCAAACCGCCGCCTCCGCCACGAAGTGCCCGGCCTGATTGTCCCAATTGCACTCCCGTCCGCACTGGGTAAAGCTTTCCACGCTGGCCGCCTTGGCCGCCTGGTACAGGGCGGCGAGTTCCATGTCGGTGACGTCCGGGCGCTTGGCGCCGCTCACCGCCCTCCCCACCCTGGCGTCCTTGCACAGGGCAAGCACGTTCTCCACGAAACGCGCCGCCACCTGACGTTGCTGAGCCGGGCTGAGGCCGTTCAGGGCAGCCTTGAATTCGCCGTCATTGCTGATCGACATCTCGCTCCTCCCGCTCAGGACCCGGTCGCTGCCGTCTCGGGCAGATGCTCGGCGATGATCTCGGTCAGGCCCACCACCGGGATGTCCATCTGGTAATGCTCCAGGCCCTCCTCCAGCACGATGCGACAGTTTGCACAGGCGGTGACCAGCCGGTCCGGCTTGACCGCCTCAAGCTGGGACTTCTTGCGCTTGAACGCCTCCAGGCGCAGTGCCTCGCTTTCCTCGATGGCGCTCACACCGCCGCCCCCCCCGCAACACCAGTTGATCTTGCCCGCATCCGGCATATCCACGAAATTCTTCGCCACCGTCTTCATCAGGTTGCGGGGCTGCTCCAGGACGCCACCCCGGCGCACCAGCTGGCAGGGATCGTGGAAGCTGAGCCGGTCATCCTCGTAGCCCTCGGTCTTGAGCAGGCCCTGAATACGGAACTCGTCGAGCACCTCCAGTATGTGCTTCACCTTGAACGGATAAGGTCGGCCGATCAGGTTGGGCCCTTCCCAGCGCAGGGCGGTATAGGCGTGGCCGCACTCGGGACTGATGACGGTCCTGACCCTGAGCCGTTCGGCGCCTTCGACGATGCGGGAGACGATGATCCTGGCGATGTCCGAGTTGCCGATCTGTATGCCGCTGTTGGTGGCCTCGAAGGCGGTGGAGCACAAGGTCCAGGTCTTTCCGGCCTGCTTCATGATCTTGGCGAGGGCGCCCAGGTACTCGGGGAAATTGATGATCTCCATGGAGGAGAGCAGGGCCATGTATTCGGCGCCCTCCTGGTCCAGGGGGATGGGTATGCCGTATTCGTCCTCCACGTGCTTCATCTGGGCCTTCACGGCGGGCAGCTTCACCCCCATGGGACTGCCGATCTGCACCGAGCGCTTACTGGCACCGACCATGCCGTCGGGGGCGTGTCCGGCGATGGACATGCCCTCGCGGAACTTGCGCACCATGTAGACGATGTCGTTGCCCACCGGGCAGACCAGGGAACAGCGGCCGCACAGGGTGCAGCTGTCGTAGACCAGTTCCTTCCACGCCCCCAGCTCCTCGTCGGTGACCGGCTTGGACAGGCCCACCAGCCTCGCCAGACGGCCCAGCAGGGTGTAGTTCTGCCAGTAGATCCGGCGCATGGGCTCGAGCTTGTGGATGGGGGTGTACTTGGGATCGCCGGTTTCCGTGTAGAACAGGCAGGCCTCCGCGCACAGGCCGCAATGGACGCAGCTGTTGAAGTAGCTGGCGATGGGGGCGTCGATCATCTCCTTGAGAACGCGCACCCCCTTGTCGAGAGAGGCACTCATACCGGCACCCCCTTGTGACCGTTGATCTGACCGTTATACCAGCGCGAGCCGAACAGGGTGAAGGCGTGGAACAGCTTGGTGAAGGGCAGCACCATTAGCAGGATCTCCGCGCTCAGGATGTGCAGGCCGAGCATGGTGGTGTACGGCACCAGCAGGTGCCGGGCCGCCATGTAGCCGGTCAGGACGGGCAGGAAGGTCACGGCCCAGGTGAACCAGTCCTCGAACGTGGACAGGTAGCGCTTGACCGGCTTGTTGATGCGGTCCACCAGCACCACCACCATGCACGCCAGGGTCACCACCGCCACCAGATCCACCACCTGGGACGGCAGATTGGGCCATGAGAGGCCGACCAGGCTCTGGATCAGCTTGATGTGGGGCGCGAACAGCAGGACCACCACGAACAGGCCGATATGGAACCCGTATCCTGCGACGTAGGTCACCCCCGAACGCTTCATCATCCCGGGGATCGGCATGGTGCGGCGGATCAGCGTATGCCAGCCGGTGGCGCGAGGGGCATGGCGGGGCTCGGACAGATCCTTCCTGCGCCCCAGGGTATAGACCTCCAGCAGACGCCAGATCACGCCCAGCACGAAGATGCCCACGGCGATTTTCACGCCGGGACCGCGCACCCAGGTCAGGAATTCCAGTTCGTTCATGTCACTTCTCCAGGTCGGCGATGGTGGCGGTTTCGTGGGCCGACTTCGCGGCGTCCTTTCTGGCCCGGTTGGCGACGGAAACCGCGACGCCTGCCGCCGCGCCCGCCACGGCGGCCGCAGTGGCGATATTCAGGGGGTTTGCCGGCATGGACAAGGCCCGGTAGAACCCGCCTGCATCCCAGAAATCGGGCTCGGAGCAGCCCAGGCAGCCGTGCCCGGTCTCCACGGGCCAGGAGGTGGAGTCGTTCCACTTCACCGTGGCGCAGGAGTTGTAAGTGACCGGGCCCTTGCATCCCAGCTCGAACAGGCACCAGCCCTTGCGGGCACCCTCGTCGTCGAAGCTCTTGGCGAACTTGCCCTGATCGTAGAAAGGCCGGCGGTAGCAGCGGTCGTGGAGAGTCTCGCCGTAGAAGGCCCTGGGGCGGCCCAGACCGTCCAATTCGGGGGTGGTTCCGAAGGTGACGTAATGGGCCAGCACGCCGGTCATGACTACGGGGATGGGCGGGCAGCCCGGGATGTTGATGATGGGCTTGTCCTTGACGATGGCGCTCACCGGCGCCGCTCCCGTGGGATTCGGATTGGCCTTGGGAATGCCGCCGAAGGCGGCGCAGGTCCCCACGCAGATGACGGCGGCCGCGCCTCCGGCCACCTCCTTCAGGGTATCCAGATTCGAGCGCCCGGCGATGCAGGAATAGGCACCGTCCAGTCCGGTGGCCACCGATCCGTCGATGACCAGCAGGTATTTGCCGTAGTTCTTCTCCATGGCCGACTGCAGGGCCGCCTCGGCGTGGGTGCCGGCCGCGGCCATCAGGGTCTCCTGATAATCCAGGGACACCATATCGAAGATCATCCCTTCGATGGTCGGGGAATGGGAGCGGGTGAAGGACTCGGTACACCCCGTGCACTCCTGGAAGGGCAGCCAGATCACGGATGGCCTGGGCGCCTTGACCAGGGCATCCGCCATGGCCTTGCCTGCGGAGGGGGGGAGCGCCATGAGGGACGCCAGGGTGGCGCAGTACTTCATGAAGCACCGGCGGCTCACGCCCTGCCGTCCCAGATTGTCGAAAAACATAGCGTCCTTGAGCATGACGAGAGGGCCTCCTTGGCACAAACCTAGTCCGGATACTGGAGGCGAAGACTGAGTCGCTCCAATCCGCTTTTCACGTCATCCGGATGCGCCGCAACCATGTCGGGCACCCACCCCACTTCCACGAATTCCCCTATCACGGCACCACTGGTATTTCGGTGTTCCACCCACCAAACGCCCGGCACCCCCGTCTCGATGAAACGGGACTCGCCGCCGGCATTCAGGGTGATCTGCACCTCGCCCCGGCCCAGTTGCTCCCTCAGCCAGGACTTGTCCGCGAGTGTGAACGGCAGGCTATGCAGGTCGATGGCGCCGGCCTCCCCGGTATCCAGAAGCCGCCGAAGCAGATCGGCGAGCTCCTGCAGTAACGGCGCCGCGTTTCCGCTCAATGCCGATTCGCCTGCAGCAAGCTTGACTGGAATCTCGTCAATCCTCATGACGCCAATCCGCGAGCAGGGCCTCAATCCTCCGGCAGGCCTCGGGAACCGCCTCCGCCACCCGGGACGTGGGATGCTCACCCCAATCCATGTTTTCCGGTTGGATGGCCACCAGTGCCCGCCTTTCGGGCCAGCGGCCGGCCAGCTTGGCCATGGACATCAGATCCGTCAGGCCCACCTCGTGCACGGTCGCCCTGCGGTTGCCGTAAAGGAAACGGTCCATCTCTTCGCCCTCGTAAACCCGGAGCTGTCCCGGCACCGCCTTGATCTGGGCGGCATCCACGACGATCAGCGCATCCGCGTCCTCGATGGCAACGGCAAGGGTGAAAGAAAGGGTACCGCCATCCAGATATTCGATGCCCGCGCTCGGAGGGACCTGATCCTGCAGGGAACGGATCACATGAATACCCACCCCCTCATCGGACAACAGGGTATTTCCGACACCGAGGACCAGGGTTTTCATGAAAGTCACATTAGCAGCCAGGACTCGGGAAGACAACTTCGAATCAAGACAACCGTATGTTTATTAATTATTTTTTATGACCACCCGAGTATAGTCGTCAGGTCGCCTCAGCCCATATATACTTGTTTGCATACACCATTCTTCAGCCGACCATGTGCCTTGCCATTCCCATGCGTATCGAAGCCATCGACGGACTCCTGGCCGAGTGCGAGGCCAAGGGGGTAAGACGGCAGGTTTCCCTGTTCCTGATGCAGAACGATCCGCCCGCGTTGGGAGATTACATCATGGTGCACTTGGGACAGGGCATGCGCAGGGTGAGCCCGGAAGAGGCCAGCCTCGCCTGGGAACTCTATGATCAGATCCTTGCGGTAACCGGCTCAGGGTGACCCCTCCAACACCGGCCCGGCTTAGGAAGCCACCAGTCAGCCAGCAAGTGCTTCAAGGGCTCGCTTGACGACGACGTAGCCGGTCTTAGGCGTGCAGCCATTACCTCTCAGGCAGCGGCAGAAACATCTCCTTGGCTGCATCGCAGCGCGGACAGCGCCAATGCGCCGGCAACGCCGAGAAAGGTGTGCCCGGCGGGATCTGTTCCACCTCATCACCGACCTCGGGGTCATAAACGTACCAGCAGATGCGGCATTCCAGCCGGGTGCTGTCGTCGATACGAGACGAAGACCCCGCCGGGTTCATGCCAGTTCGGTCCAGTAGGGCTCCAGCAGTTCGTGGAACCGAAGCCGGGTATCGTTTAGGTCTTCTTGGGCGGCACAGGCCACGGCGGGGATGTCTGTGACCTCCAGGGTGTTCAGGATCAGCGTGCCCATGGAGTTGGTGTAGCGCACCCACCAGATGCCCGGATACGCCGTGCTGGTAATCTTGCAGTCGCCATAACCGCGCGAGAGGGTCTCGACCGGACCCACACCCAACACTTCACCGAGAAAGTGCACATCGCCTTCCGACAGCGGCAACAGCGTGAGATTGATGACGTGCGCCAAGCCGCCGGCCCGCCATGTCGCCACGTGTTCCTGCAGTTCGCTGAGAATCGGCAAGGCGTTCATGACACCGTCCGGTGCAGTGGTGCGTGGGAGATCCGCAGCCTGGGATACGTCCGGCAACCGCCGCGCCAGGACTGGCACGTCGCACACCTCGATGAGATCGCGCGTGATGCGGTCCTCATGGTCCAGATAGAAAGTGCGCCAGATGCCCGCCAGCACCGATTCCTGCATCTTGGCCTGCAGACTCCCATCGTTGTATTTCAGGCTGACCTCTCCCTCACCCAGGATCTGATTGACCAGTTCTCGGTTGTCCGCATCCAGGGCCGAGATGTCGGCGATCAACGGTTGGTCGCCGACCCGGTAATTGGCCAGGGCTCGGCTGAGCCAGTCGGTGCAGGCCTTCGCCCCGAGCAGGTGCCGCACCTGATCCGGCTCCGGCATATCCGGGGCACAGTAGCGGTCCATCTCCTTGGGCATCTGGATGTATTCGAGTCGCTCGCTGTCCGCTTCCCGCGGTTGGCTTCCCCGGCCGATGAACGCCACTGGGAATGTGTGCTCTGTTGTCATGCTTCGCTCCCCGTGCTCAGGCGCCCACCACCGGCACCTTGAAACCCGGCGGAGACTTGGCCTCGGCCGTCATCAACTCGCCGATCTCATGCAGGTAATCCACCCAATTCTGTATCCCCGTGATGGCACCGAGATAGCCCCCGTCGCGCAGGAACACCAGCGCCGGCCAGGCCGTGAATCCGTAGCGCTGCTGGAGGGTTTTTTCGGCCTCGGTCGCCACCACCCCAGGGATCAAAGCGCCCTGGAATGCCTTGGCCAACTCCGGCAGCACCACGGCCACATCTGTGGTCTCCCGAAAGCGTTGCGGGTCACCCGCGAAGAACAACACCGTGTTGCCCGGCTGGCCGATGAATGCCTCATGCGTCTCCAGCGTCACCAGGGGGTAGCCATAGTCATCGAACAGGCGCTGAATGAGCGGATGGGTCATTGAGTCCGCCCCAGTTCGTATCTGGCCATGTCCAACTCCCCGGGACCGATCAGGTCCACCGACGCCAGCGGATTGGCCCGTTCACGGAACCCCGTTCCCCTTTCCCTCAGCACCGCACAGGCTTGTTCTATGGCCTCTGGTATGCGCTGTCGGGTAGCGTCACGGAGACTGCCGCCGTAATCGTCGAGCTCAACCGGCTGTACTCCGATAAGTGCCAGTTGCCGTAGCCGATCGTTCAGCAGGCGAGCCGACGCCAAGACCTCCTGAAAGCCCGTCTGGTGCATGCTGACCTTCTTGGCGCCCATATATTGGGGCACGTCATCGTCGCGGATGACCCGCAACTCGCCGGGCGCCAGGCCGAAGTCGATGGCGTCGAAAATCAACAGGCGTGTCACGCTGCTGACCCAAGGCAGCAGGAACAGGCCCTGGGTACCGCCGTCCATCAGGCGGACATCGTCGTCGAACTCGTAGCGGGCATTCAGCGTCTCGACACAGCGGATACCGAAGCCTTCATCCGCCCACAGCAGGTTGCCGATGCCCAGGATCAGCGTATCGGTTTCCCCGTCCCAGACCATCAGGGCAGGTCGTCCTTGTACATGCGCCAGCCCCCGATCATGGTGCTGACGCTGCTCTCGCGACTGATGATGTCGGCGCGCACCGCCATGTAAATATGGATGATGACGAACACCAGCATGATCCACATCCCCATGACGTGCCAGTTACGGGTCGCCTGAGGACCACCCAGCAAGGGGATGACCCAGCCGAATCCACGGTCGGCCCAACTCCCTTCGCCAAGCCCTTCACCGTAAAGGGCCAACCCGGTGCCGATCATGAACAGCGTCATCAGGGAATTGAGGAAGAACATCGCCGCCTGCGCCAACGGGTTATGGCCCAGCGTCTTGTCCTGTTTGCGGGTGAGAAACAGATAGAACTTGATCTCGTGGAACAGGCCCTGCCACCAGTCCGCCCGCCAGAACGGCAGGTAGAAGATCTCGCGTGAATAGCGATTGCCGACGATTGCCCAGTAGATGCGCACGGCGAACCCGATGACGAAGACGTAGGCCGCGATGAAGTGGACCAGCCGAATGTCGCCCATGAGAAAGTGATCGCTGGGCAGTCCATCCAGTGAGGGCAGGGGATTGGCGATCAGATACCCGGTCACCGCCAGCGTCATGAAGCTGAAGGCATGCAGCCAATGCCACAGACGTAACGGCGCTTCGAACACATACACGGCCTTCTGGTTGGCCGGATCATGCGTGCCACTTGCCACATTGCTGTTCATGTCGGTCCTCCTCTAACGGACCTTGACCTTGACCAGTTCGTGACCGTCCGGTGCCATGACGTGAGTCGCGCAGGCCAGGCAGGGATCAAAACTGTGAACGGTACGAAGGATCTCCAGCGGCTGCTGGACGTTGGCCATCGGCGTACCCAGCAATGCCGCCTCGTAGGCGCCGATGTTGCCCGCCGGATCGCGCGGCGAGGCGTTCCAGGTGGTGGGCACCACGGCCTGGTAGGCCTCGATCTTCGCGTCCTTGATATGCACCCAGTGCCCCAGGGAGCCACGTGGCGCCTCGACGTGGCCCACGCCCTTGGAGACCTTCGGCCAGGTATCGGGTTCCCACTTGTCCATGTTCGAGGTGGCGGTATCTCCGGCCTTGAGGTTGGCCATCATATTGTCGAACACCTCGCGCATCTTGTGCGCCGTCCAGGAGCATTCCAGGCCGCGTGCCGCGGTGCGGCCAAGGGTGGAGAAGATCGCCGGCAGCGGCAGGCCCAGGTCGTGCAGCAGGCCGTCAACCTGTTCCTTGATCTCCTTGTCGCCGCGTGCATAGGCCACTACGTAACGCGCCAAGGGTCCCACCTCCATGGCATTGCCGCGCCAGCGAGGTGCCTTGACGAAGGAGTACTTGGCCGTCTCGTCGACCTCCTTGATATCGGTCTTGGTACCCTTCGTATTCGGACCCAGCTCGAAGTTCGGTACGGTGATGCCGTCCCAGGGATGCAAACCCTTGGTCTCGTCCGGGTACTTGTACCAGGAATGCGCCACGAACTCCTGGATCTGTTCGGGGTCGCGTTGATCCACTTCGTGCACCTTGGACAGGTCGCCGTTGATGATGGCACCGCCCGGCATGTACATGTTGTCCTGGGACCAGTTGTTGGCGACCTTGGGCCACTCTCCGTAGGACAAGAGATTCTTGCCCGACAGGCCGCCACCGTAAGTCCAGTCCTTGTAGAACGAGGCGATGGCCTTGAGATCTGGGATATACACCTGGTCGACGAATTCAATGGAGCGGTCGATGATGGACGAGACCAGGTTGAGCCACTCCATGTTGATGGCGCCGGTCTCGTTGAGGCTGAAGGAGCAGGGCATCCCCCCCACCACCCAGTTCGGATGCGGGTTCTTCCCGCCGAAGACGGTGTGGATCTTGACGATTTCGCGCTGGAAGTCCAAGGCCTCGAGGTAATGCGTCACAGCCATCAGATTGGCCTCGGGCGGCAGCTTGTAGGCCGGGCTGCCCCAATAGGCATTGGCGAACGGGCCCAACTGACCGGACTCGACAAAGCGCTTCAGCCGTGTCTGCACATCACGAAAATAACCCGGTGAGGACTTGCCCCAGTTGGAGATGCTCTGCTGCAGTGTCGAAGTCGCCTTGGGGTCGGCCTTCAGGGCGCTGACGACATCCACCCAGTCGAGGGCGTGCAGGTGATAGAAGTGCACCAAATGGTCCTGGGTGTACTGGGCCAGCAGCATCAGGTTGCGGATATGGTTGGCGTTCTCCGGGATCTTGATGCCGAGCGTATCCTCAACGGCGCGCACCGATGCCAGGGCATGCACACCGGTACAGACGCCGCAGATGCGCTCGGTGAACGCCCAGGCGTCGCGAGGATCACGGCCTTTGAGGATGATTTCCAGACCGCGCCACATGGTGCCGGTGGAAACGGCATTGCGGATCACCTTGCTATGGTCGACGTTGACCTCGATGCGCAGGTGGCCCTCGATGCGGGAGATGGGGTCCACCACCACGCGCTGTCCGCTGGTGTCGAGTTTGAAGCCGTTGGCGGTGATCGTCTCAGTCATGGCTGGCCCCCCCCTTGTTGCTGTCTCTTGAATGGCTGATGACAGATGCCGCAGCGTGGGCCGCAACACCTATGGCGGCAGCGCCGGCCAGTACGCCCCCGATCTTGTCGGCGGTGGATTCGACCCGCCCGAAGACGTTGAGGTCGGTCACCCTGCTGTAGAAGGAGCCCCGGTCCCAGAAATTGTCCTCCGAGCAACCCAGGCAACCGTGCCCGGACTTCACCGGCCAGGAGAGACCCCCGTTCCATTCCACCGTCGAACAGGCGTTATGGGTGGTCGGTCCCTTGCACCCCATCTTGTACAGGCAATATCCCTTGCGGGCGCCCTCGTCGTCGAAGCGCTCGACGAACTGGCCGGCGTCGAAGTTCGCCCGCCGGTAGCACTTGTCGTGGTTGCGCTGGCTGTAGAACATCTTTGGCCTCCCCTGCCGGTCCAGCTCGGGGAAACGGTCGAAGGTGAGCATATAGGTGATCACACCGGTCATGACCTCGGCGATGGGCGGACAGCCTGGCACCTTGATCACCGGCTTGTCGGTGATGACCTGGTGGATGGGAGTGGCGCGTGTAGGGTTCGGGTGCGCGGCCTGCACACAGCCCCAGGAGGCGCAGGAGCCCCAGGCGATGATGGCCTTGGCATGGTTTGCCATACGCCTCAGTTTTTCGACATAGGGCTTGCCGCCCTGGATGCAGTACATGCCGTCCTCGTTCAAGGGCGGATTACCCTCGCAGGCGAGGATGAAATTGCCATCGTGCTTGGCAATGGTCTGGTCCAGGATCTCTTCGGCTTGGTGGCCGGCGGAGGCCATGAGGGTGTCATCGTAGTCCAACGAGATCATCGACAGGACAACATCAGACGCCAGCGGATGGCCTGAGCGGATGAAGGATTCGGAACAGCAGGTACACTCGAGACCGTGCAGCCAGATCACCGGCGTGCGCGGCTTGGTCTCCATCGCATGGGCTATGGTGCCCGCGAACTCGGGGCCCAAGCCGAGTCCCGCGGCGGTGAGACTGCAGAATTTGAGAAAGCTTCGGCGGGTAATGCCATGCTCGCGCATGACTTCGTAAAAGGTCTCTCGTGAACCCATAGTGACATTCTCCTCAGAACCACTGCCTAGTGACACATGATCTGTGGCTGCAGAGGATAACGACCTTCCCATCCGCTGCAGTTTCGTCCGCGAAGTCCTGAACGGCATTGCCTACGGCCCTTACCGCGCCTCGCCCAATTGATAGTAGCACAGCAAATCAGGCGTATATCGTGAAATCATGGCTTATTGATCCAGGTCGGCACGGCTCACGGTGCCGCTAGAATGCCGATTCTGGCGCCATCCCCGTAGCCGTGCCACGTAACTGCGCCGCGTTCGGCCGAGCCAAAAGTGGCCGGCCCATTGTTTGGACAACTGACGCATACTGCCGCCATAGGTGAAATTTAGGTGAAGAACGCTGGCAATTCCCCGATCTGGCGGCTGCTCTTATTCCTGTCAGCCTTGTGCGCTCCGTTGGCAAGCGCGCAGGCAGTCCAGTCCTGCCTGCGTTGTCACGCCTCCCTGGACAGGGGTTTTTCTGCGGCGCACGCCAGCTTCGCCCGGAACTGCACGCTGTGCCATGCAGGTGATGCCGGGGCGACGACGGCCAGGAAGGCCCACCGCGGTCTGATCGCCTTTCCGGGCGACATGCTGAGCGCACCACGGGTTTGTGGAGGCTGCCATGCCGACAAGGTCGACGCCGTCAGCCACAGCCTAATGCAGACCGGCGCGGGCATGGTCTCGACCACGCGAGCCGTTTTCGGCGAACCTAAGCATCGGCCCGGACACGACGACCTGGGGCACCTCACCCACTCCCCCGCCGATACCCTGCTGAGGAAACTGTGCGCCAGCTGTCATCTGGGCCAGAAGAAGACGACCCATCGGCTCGACGCCACCCTCGACCGTGGCGGAGGCTGCCTTGCCTGCCACGTCAACCACTATCCACACCAGGCTCACCCCGCCCTCACGGCAAGGGTCAGCGATGCGCGATGCTTCGGCTGCCACTCCCGCTCCGGGCGGATCTCCCTCAACTATGCGGGTCTGGCCGAGACCGCCTCAAGCACCGCCGACGACCGGATCATGCATCTGGAGGACGGACGCGCCGTGGAGCGGCGTCCGGACGACATCCACCACGCCGCAGGCATGGGCTGCACCGACTGCCATACAGAGGTGGGCGTCATGGGCATCGGACAGCGGGCGACCCACAAGTCCGCCGCCGTGGACATCGCCTGCCGAGACTGCCATGACAACCGCGCGCCGCGTCTGGATCCCGCCCGCTGGCCCGCCAGGTACCGCGCCCTCCTGGCCAAGGTCCCCTTCCCCGTCACCGGCGGGACGCGCTTCCTGGTCACCGCCCGCCACGGCACCCCGTTGTGGAACATCCAGGCGCGCGCGGACGGCAACTGGCTCTACCCGAAACAGGGCGGTGCCCCCCTGCACATCCCGCCCTATACCGCCGCCAGCCATCCCACCACACAGGCGCACCGCCGGCTCAGTTGTTCTGCCTGTCACAGCCAATGGGCGCCCCAGTGCTACGGCTGCCACCTGAGCTACACGGCAAAAGAGAGACAGTGGGACCATACGGAAGGCGCGGTCACTCCGGGCGCCTGGCACGAACGGCGCGGCGGCGTGCGCAACACCTTGCCACCGCTGGGCGTCGACCAGGCCGGAGACATCGTGCCAGTGGTTCCCGGCATGAGCCTGACCATCACACATCCGGGATGGACGAAACCGCGCTTCGTGCGACGTTTTGCGGAGATCTCACCCCATACCACGGGCCGTGCCCGCAGTTGCGAGAGCTGTCACCGCTCTCCGACAGCCCTCGGTCTGGGCAGTGGCCGCCTGCTGCAGACCGGAAACGGATGGCGCTTCGATCCGGCCGAGCGTCGCCTCGCCGACGGTCTGCCCGCCGATGCCTGGACCCGGCTCGATGCAACAAAGGGCATGGAAAAGACCGGCACCGTGCAGCCCTTCTCCGCCACTGAAATGCGGCGCATCCTAGACGTTAGGCTCGACCGAAGGAAAACCCGGAAAAACAAATAGGGCGCATTGACACGCCTTGGATGGTTTGCACGCCAGCATGGTTTTGCCGGCCGGCGTCCATTCCTGCGAAGCCACGCAGAAACGGCAAAGACGGCCTGACTACACGCGGCGGAGCAGCAGACCGGTCAGCAACCCTCGCCGCGATGTGGCAGGGGCGGCGGCGTGGTGGTCACCGGAGGCGTATACGCCGGCACAGGTTTGGGCGCATACACCGGCGCTTGGCTGGCCGCCCCCTTCCCGCCGACGAAGTAGCAGGCAATCGCACGTTTCTCCGCGACGGCCGGGGCCTCCCCAATGGTGGCCACGGCAGGGATGTCCGGATGCAGGATCTCCCGATCCCAGGCGTCGTAACCACCGGTCACCGCCTGCGCCTCATGCCCTGCCACGCGCAGGAGCGCAGCGGCGGCTGTGGCCTCGGCGGAATCCGCCGAGTAGACGATCAGCTTTCTCCCCGAGGGCAAGCCATCGAGTTTGGCCTTGCTCATCAGCTCGGCCAGGGGCATGCTTTCCGCGCCCTTGATGTGGCCGGCAGCGTAGGCATCCGGCTTGCGGATATCGATCAGGACGAAGTCCTTCCGGCCTTGGATGATCCAGTGGGACAGGTCCTGCACGCTCACCCTATCCTCGCCGCGCGCGACGCCCTGGGCCACCTGTTCCAGACTGCTGGCGCCCGTCTTGGCCTTCCCCTGCCCTGGCCCGCCGCAGGCGGTCAGCGCCGCGGCAAGCACCAGCCCAAACATGCCCCGTATCAAGTTCTTCATGGCCTAACCTTCCTGTAGTCCCTCTGCCGCCGCGCTTAACGCAAGCGGTCTAGCAGGTGGGTGTTGAATTCCGAACCGTAATTGATCCAGGTGGTTTCCTGGCCGAGATCGACGGCGACCACCCGCAATACATAGCCGCCCAGCAGCACCAGCAGTGGCGCCATCAGGGCGAGACGGCGGGCCGTGCCCCTGACCTCGAACCATTCGAGCACCAGCGGCACCAAGAGGCCCAGGGCAACGAAGGCACCCCAGAATGCGACCGTATAGTCGCCGCCCAGGAGATGGTGCAGCGCCTCCTGCTGCAGCCTCGGGCCGGTGGCCATGTTGACGAGCAGCAGGGCGACGATGACCAGCTCGACCATGATCAGTCCGGCGTCGATCACCGTGAACAAGCGCTTCTCGCTGTGCTCGCGCGCGATCAGCGCGGTGAGTGCCGCACCGGTGGAAAGACCGGAAACCAGGAACAAAGGCCCCAATAAACCGGAGTTCCAGAACGGCCGGGCGCTGAAGGCGCTGAGCAGGATGCCGGTGTAGATGCCCAGGGCGACGGCGATGGGGATCGCCGCCCAGGCGATGGGGCGCCGGTGGCGCTCGGAAAAAACCAGCAGCCAGCGGCCGGCGGAAAATCCGCCCAGCAGCATGCCGAGCGTAGGGTAGGCCTCGGGGGGTGTGGACAGAATCTGCAGGATCGACACCGGGTAGACCAGGATCAGGATCCAAGCACCGTAAGACATGGGCGAGGTGGGCTCGAAAGTGAGGTAGAAGCGGTAGACGTGAAACTTGAATTCAAGGTCGAAGAACAAGGCGGTCATGCCGATGGAAAGCGCGATGGGTGCCAGCAGGGCGAGGCCCTTGACCGCGAACGGCGCCTCCTGGTCCTTCTTCAGCAGCAGCATGAGGGCGGAGAAGAACATGATCCCGGCGGTCAGGCCGCCGAGGAACAGGTAGACCGAGATCTCCCAGCCCCAGATATGCATCACCGGGTCGATCTTGGGGTTATCACGGGCCGTGATGAGGATCTGTTCGAGCACGGTCGGTCGTCCTCAGGTCAGATAATAGACGTTGGGCTGGTTGCCGGTCTCTTCCGCCAGCACCTTGTAGTTACGCGTGCGCAGAAGCTCGGCCACCCGGCTCGACGGGTCGTCCAGCAGCCCGAAATGCATGCAGTGGGTCGGACAGGTGGAAACGCAGGCCGGGTCCAGCCCTTTCTCCACCCGGTGGACGCAGAAGGTGCATTTATCGATGTAGCCCTCCGGGTGCATGATCAGGCGCGCATCGTAGGGACAGGCGGCGATGCAGGCCTTGCAGCCCGTGCACTTGCGCGGGTCCACCAGCACGATGTTGCTGTCGCGCCAGTAGTGGCTGGCGCCGGTGGGACAGTTGTAGACGCAGGTGGCGTGGGAGCAGTGGTTGCAGCGCTCCGAGCGGAATTCGGTGGTGAGGTTGGGGTAGGTGCCGGAGGTCGCCTCCACGATCCAGTCGCGGTTGAGCCCGACGGGCACCTTGTTCTCGGTCTTGCAGGCGATCACGCAGTCGCCGCAGCCGATGCACAGACGGGTGTCGATCACCATGGCGTAATGGCTCATTTCACGCGCTCTCCTTGACAAAGGTGACAAAGTTGGCGCGCATGCCGGTGCCGCCCATCAGCGGGTCGATCTTGACGTTGCTCATCAGCACCGAGTCGTCGGCACCGAGGCCATAGGTCAGGCGCAGGCGGCGCGAGCGGTGACCGAAACCGTGGGCCATGAACACCGAATCGGGCCCGACGCGTTCGGTCACCCGGACCCGGATGGGATCGCTCACCGTGCCCTCGGGGTTGCGCAGGCGCACGTACACGCCGTTCTCCAGGCCGTGCTCCCCCGCCACCAGCGGGTTGACCCACAGCGTGTTCTCCGGCGCCAGCTGGAACAGCAGCGGGTTGTTGGTGGTCTTGCCGAAGGTGTGGCTGGGCATGCGCCCATAGTTGAGGTGGTAGTAGCCCTCGGGC
>JBJKSP010000011.1:0-4875 GCA_046703865.1 Thiobacillaceae bacterium | reverse complement strand
GTGCCGCCCAGCGCAGCAGGCGCACACGCTCGTGGCCCAGGATGAACTCATCCAGTCCGTAGCGCAGGGACACCCATCCGATGGTCGCGAGACGGAGGAGCCGCATCAAGTCGGGTCCGGTTCGGGTTCCGCTCTTTGCCGCTCCAGCAGGGCCAGCCTCGCCTCCAGCCGGTCGGCCGCGTCGCGAAGCTCGTCCACGTCGGCGACGAATTCCCGCACCGCCTGGCCCTCGGCCAGCAGCCGGGCCTCATAGACCAGGTATTCCGCCAGGGAGCGGGCGAAGGCCTCGCGGGTGCCGGTCCGTGCGCCCCAGATCGTCTCGGCCGCCTGGGTGGCCCGGGTGGCGAGCGCCGGCCCCATCCAGGGGCTCAGCACCAGGACCCAGTCGACCTGCCTGAGCAGGGCCGACAGGTCCGAAGCCAGCACGCCGTCGCCTGTCACCCGGGCGTCCGAGAAGGCGTCGAATCCCGACACCGGCAGCAGGGCCAGCACATGGGGGGGGAGGACGATCTCGCAATCCGGCGCGTCGTCCGTGGCGGCGGCTGCCGCCAGGCGACCGTCCGCCTGCGCCTCCAGGTCGAAGCGCACCATGGGCAGGCGCAGACGCAGGCGCTTGCCCCGGTGGGCGGCCAGGCGGTCCGCCGCGCCGGTCTGTTCGGCGAGCAGGCGGTTGAGGAGTCGGGCGAGGAGTCGGTCCATGGTGAGACTCGGATTGTAAGGCGCCCGGGGCCGCCTTGTGCAGCGATGCGCTTTGCGGTGGGATAATGGACTTTCATCCTTCATCTCCCAGCGCAACCGTGAACCTGGACGGCGTTCCCACCCGTACCATCCGCCCCCTGGACGACCACAGCGGCGTCAGCATCATCGACCAGACCCTGCTGCCCCATCGTCTGGAATTCCGCACCCTGCGCACGCTGGAGGGCGCGGCGGAGGCCATCGCGGCCATGCGGGTGCGGGGCGCACCCCTGATCGGGGCCACCGCCGCCTACGGCCTGGCCCTGGGCATGCGGGCTGGGGCTTCCGGCCAGGACGTGGAGGGCGGCTGCGCGCGCCTCCTGGCCACCCGGCCCACGGCGGTCAACCTGCGCTGGGCCCTGGAACGCATGCAGGCCTGCCGGATGCCCCTGCCCGCTCACCGGCGCCCGGAGGCGGCGTGGGCGGAAGCGGCGGCGATCTGCGAAGAGGACGTGGAGATCAACCGGGCCATGGGCCGCCACGGCCTGGAGCTCATCGACCGCCGTCACCGGGAGACGGGCGAGCCGGTCAACGTCCTGACCCACTGCAATGCCGGCTGGCTGGCGGCGGTGGACTGGGGGACGGCCCTGGCCCCGGTGTATGCCGCCTTCGATGCCGGGCTGCCCCTGCACGTCTGGGTGAGCGAGACCCGGCCGCGCAACCAGGGGGCGTCGCTCACCGCCTGGGAACTCGCCCGGCACGGCGTGCCCCACACGGTCATCGCCGACAACGCCGCCGGCCATCTGATGCAGGCGGGCAAGGTGGACATGGTCATCGTGGGGGCCGACCGGGTGGCGGCAAACGGCGACGTGGCCAACAAGATCGGCACCTACCTGAAGGCCCTGGCCGCCCGGGACAACGGCGTGCCCTTCCACGCGGCCGTGCCCGGGCCTACCGTGGACTGGCGGCTCGCCGACGGGTCGGGCATCCCCATCGAGGAGCGCTCGGCCGATGAGGTCACCCATATCGCGGGCCTGGCCGAAAACGGCAAGGTGCTGCGCGTGCGCCTCACCCCGGAATCCAGCGCCGCCGAGAATCCCGCCTTCGACGTCACCCCGGCCCGGCTGGTGACCTCCCTGATCACCGAGCGGGGCCTCTGCCCGGCCAGCCCGGAAGGCCTGGCCGCCCTTTATCCGGAGCATCCGTGAACGAACGGGAGCTGCGTGCCGGGTTGGCCGAGACTGCGCGCCAGACGGTGAAGCTGGGCCTCAACCAGGCCGCCTCCGGCAACGTGAGCGTACGCTGTGGCGAAGGCTTCCTGATCACCCCCAGCGGCCTGCCCATGGAGGGCCTGTCCCCCAGCGAGATGGTGCTGGTGGACATGGAGGGGCGGGCTCGTGCCGAGACGAGGCCCTCCACCGAGTGGCGCATCCACCGGGACCTGTACCGGGCCCGGCCGGAGGCGGGCGCCGTGGTCCACGCCCATTCGCCCCATGCCGTCAGCCTGTCCTGCCTGCGCCGCGACATCCCGCCCTTTCACTACATGGTTGCCGTGGCGGGCGGGCGGGACATCCGCTGCGCCGCCTATGCCACCTTCGGCACCCAGGCCCTGTCCGAGCACGTGATCCTGGCCATGGAGGAGCGGCGGGCCTGCCTCATGGCCAACCACGGCCAAGTGGCGTTCGCCCGGGACCTGGCCGCCGCCCTGGACCTGGCCGCGGAGGTGGAGGCGCTGTGCGGCCAGTACTGGCGCGCCAGCCTCCTGGGCACGCCCGTACTGTTGTCAGACGCGGAGATGGACGAGGTCCTGGCGCGCTTCAGGGACTACGGCGCCGGCAAAACCTAGGCGTTCACCAGCGCCTGCAGGATATCCGCCTTCAGGTCGTCCGGGGTCTCCAGGCCGATGGACAGCCGCACCAAGCCTTCGGCGATGCCGTGGCGCTGCCTTTCCTCGGGTGTATAGGTGGAATGGGTCATGGAGGCCGGGTGTTGGGCCAGGCTCTCGCAGTCGCCCAGGCTCACCGCCCGGGTCACCAGGCGCAGGCCGTCCATGAAACGCACCCCGGCCTGGTAGCCGCCCCTGAGTTCCAGGGCGATCATGCCGCCGGGCAGGCGCATCTGGCTGCGCGCCAGTCCGGCCTGGGGGTGGCCCTCCAGCCCCGGATAATGGACCCGCTCCACCGCCGGATGGGCCTCCAGCATCCGGGCGATCTCCAGGGCGCTGGCGCTGTGGCGCTCCATGCGCAGCTCCAGGGTCTTCAGGCCGCGCAGGACCAGGAAGGCGTCCATGGCCGAGATACTGGCCCCGGTCATCTCCTTGACCCCGAAGAAGCGCATCTCCTCGATCATCTCCTTGGGTCCCACCACCGCTCCGGCGATCAGGTCGCCGTGGCCGCCCAGGTACTTGGTGGCCGAGTGCACCACCAGGTCCGCCCCCAGCTCCAGCGGCCGCTGCAAATAGGGGGTGCAATAAGTGTTGTCCACCACGGTCAGGGCGCCGCGTTGCCGGGCCAGGGCGCTCATGGCGGCGATGTCGATCAGGCGCATGTTGGGATTGGCGGGGGTCTCGAAGAACACCAGCCGGGTCTGCGTGCCCAGCGCCCGTTCCAGGGCGGCCGGGTCGGTGAGGTCGGCGAAGCGCACCTCCACCCCCAGCCGGGCCAGGCCATGGTGGAGGAAGGCGTAGGTGCAGCCGTACAGGGTCTGATCGGCGACGATGACGTCCCCCGCCTTGACCAGGGTCCACAGGGCCGAGGTGATGGCGCCCATGCCGGACGACGTGGCCAGGGCGGCCCCGCCACCCTCCAGGCTGGCCAGGCGCGCCTCCAGCACCGACACCGTGGGATTGCCCACCCGGGAATAGATGTAGCCGGGCTCCTCGCCCATGAAGCGCCGCTGGCCCTGGGCGATGTCCTCGAAGGCGAAGGTGGAGGTCATGAACACGGGCGGGATCAGGGCGCCGTGGTAGTCGTGGGGGTCGTAGCCCAGGTGGATGGCGCGGGTGGCGAAGCCCTGGGGGAGCTGGGTATCGGTCATGGGACGGTGCTGAGAACGGAAAAAGGTTATGAGGTTACCATCCCCTCGCGCCCCTGCTGACAGATGCCGAAATACGGGCGGCTACCGCCTCAGAGCCAGCGCTTGCGCCGGAACAGGGCCAGCAGCCCCAGGGCGATGGCCAGCATCAGTCCTATTACCGCGAAATAGCCCCAGTGCCACTCCAGCTCCGGCATGTACTTGAAGTTCATGCCGTAGACCCCGGCGATGAAGGAGAGCGGGATGAAGATGGTGGAGATGATGGTGAGCACCTTCATGATCTCGTTCATGCGGTTGGAGAGGGCCGAGAGGTACACGTCCAGCATGCCCGAGAGCATGTCCCGGTAGGTCTCCACCGTGTCTATGACGTGGATCGTGTGGTCGTACACGTCGCGCAGATAGATCTCCAGCCCCTGGCTCAACAATTCCGAATCGCTGCGGTCCAGGCCGCTGATCACTTCCCGCAGGGGCCACACGGACTTGCGCAGGGCGATCAGCTCGCGCTTGAGCCGGTGCAGGCTGCGCATGGCCACCGGCGTGGGGCGGTCCAGGATCTGCTCCTCCAGGCGCTCGATCTCCTCGCCGATGGCCTCCACCACCCCGAAGTACTCGTCCACCACGCTGTCGATCAGGGCGTGCACCAGAAAGTCGGGCCCCAGCCGACGCAACCGGCCCTTGGTGCCGCGGATGCGCTGGCGCACGGGCTCGAACAGGGTGCCCTCGGTCTCCCGGAAGGACAGCACGAAGCCCTCCCCCAGCACCAGGCTTACCTGCTCCGCCGCCACCTGTCCGGCCCTGGGGTGGTAATGCAGGCGCTTCAGCACCACGAACAGGTAGTCGCCGTAGTCCTCCAGCTTGGGCCGTTGCTCGGTGTTGAGCACGTCCTCCATGAGCAGGGGATGCAGACCGAAGGACTGCCCGATTCGCTCCAGCAGGGTGGCGTCGTGCAGACCGCTCACGTCCAGCCACAGGATGCCGCCACCGCCGCGCAGGGGCTCTACCTCCTCCATCCGCTCCACCTCCTTCTCCTGGAGGCGCTCGGCATCGTAGTCCAGCAGGTGCATCACCACCCGCTCGGCCTTGGCATGGGCGATGTGGACCAGGGTGCCGGGCGGCAGGCCGGCCTTCTCAGAGCGTTTCACACGGGTATGTCTCATTCCCGGAGGT
>JBJKSP010000010.1:0-2922 GCA_046703865.1 Thiobacillaceae bacterium | reverse complement strand
AAGGGTTGGTCCGGCGAGCACCATGAGCGCAAGCCGAACCACCTGCTGATGTTCGAGGCCATGCAATGGGCGCACCGCCAGGGGTACCAGAAGTTCGATTACGCCGGCTTCAGTCAGGGCCTGGCCGCAAAGGTCCTGCAGGGTCGGCCGTTGACACCCGGGGACAAGCAAAGCCGCGACTGGTTCGCGCTCAGCTTCGGCGGTACGCCGGTGCTGCTGCCCGCCTCGCGGGTCTACATACGAAATCCCCTGTGGCGGCTGGCCTATCGCCTGGCGATCGCCACCGCCCCGGGCCGCCGGGCGATCAAGCTGGCGACGGCCCGGATCGGAGCCGTCTAGTTGTTCGTGATGCGCACGCTTCGGCGCGGATTGCCGAAGCGCAGGCTTTCCGCCTCCGCGGCTCGCCATAGCGCCGCTTCGGCGCGACGGCGGCCAGCCTGGTCCGACCGAACAGGCAGGCAGGATGCCTGCGCTACCTTTCGGGCTCTACGCCGCGGTATTTCGCGAGGCCAGGCGGCCAGCCGCGCGACGTCCAGGTGCGACCGGTTTTCAGACATTCCTCACGTCTCGCCAGAAGGCTCGCCGTCCCCCAGCGTGGATGGCCACCCCAGGCCCCGGTGTGACCATCAAGCGTCCCCCCCCCACCCCCAAAAACATGAGTAACCCTTCGACAGTCGACCCGACGACGGATCGGCCCGAAAACATCGTCTGGCCGGCGATAAGCGTGGAGCAATACGCGGCTTTTCAGCGCAGCCAGGGGGAGAAGGTCGTCCGGGTCGGCAACGTCACCTGGCGCCAGGTGCGGCCGTTCTTCTTCCGGCCGCTGCTGCCGTACCGCGAGCAGACTGTCCGGCCCGTACGCGCGCCGCTGCGGGCGAGGCTCGGGGGTTTCCAATACGCGGTTCCGGCCGGGACCGCCGCCAACTCGTCGCTCCATCTGATGCTCTACGAAAACCCCGCCGGGTATTCGCTGGACGGCATGGACCGGCGGCGCCGCTGGGAAGTCCGGCAGGCGACCAAGCATCATGTCGTCCGCCGCCTGGAAGACGCCGACGAATTCAAGCGGAAGGCCTTCCCCGCCTACCGGTCGTTCTACGACCGCACGCATTATGAATTTCGAGCGGATCGCCGGCACGAGGCCGGCTTTGCGCGCTGGGCGGATTCCGTGTTTCAATTCCCCGAGATTGTCGTCTTGGGCGCGTACCGGGGATCCGACCTGGGCGGCGTCGGCATCTCGGTGTTGGTCGAAGTCACGCTCGTTTACATGACGGCTTTCTGCGACCAGGAATCCCTCAAGCTGAATGTCATCGCGCTCATGCTGCACACCCTCCGGGCCGGCGCCGCCGGCTGCCCGCAGGTGAAACGTATCTACCTTGGCGTTTACGGCCACCAGGGCCAGCGCCACATCCACGATTTTTACCTGCTGCGCGGCTGCCAGGCGGTGGCGAAGCCGGCAATCCTGCATTTGAACCCGGCATGCGCGCTCGCCTTGCGTGGATTCCTTCCCCGTCAATACGCCCGCCTGTGCGGACAGTTGGAGCAACCGGTGGGCAGCCATGTGTGACGGGACGGGGAAATTAGCGGTAAGGCTTAAGCGATAAGCCGACTATCCGTCTGCCTGAGTGCAGTCGAAGGGTTTTGCCGCTTCCCTCGGAATCCCAGTCCCTCGCTTCGGCGCGGCAGGCTCGCTTCCGGCATCCGGCCTCTGGCTTCTGGCTTCCGGCCTCTGCCCTGCGACTTGGGACCTATTACCGGACTGCACGCGCGGCTCGCCGGGAGGCTCGCCCTCCACGTTCGCCCTGCGACCTGCGACGCACTTCGCGCTTGGCCCTTTGCCCCATGCCCTTTGCCGCCTTCAACCTGCGACTAGGGACCTTTGGCTCCTGATCTCCCGCCTTCGCTCCTGTGGAGCTACGGCGCGGCAAGCTGACCTCTGGCCTCTGGCTTCTGGCCTGCGACCTTTAACTCCCGATCTCTGTTTACCCTTTCCCGATTTCCCGCTTTCTCACTTTCCCGATTTTCCTCATGAAAAGTCCCCCCTCCCCTTCCGTCCCCACGCCGGCCACCCCATCGTGCCTGCCACCCGCCATGGACCACTGGCGTGGCTTTGCCGTCGCGGCGGGGATCCTGGCGGTCTGCTTCAGCATCCCACTCTACCATCTCACGCGCTTCTCCCTGGGCAGCCAGCTTTATTCCCACATCGTCCTGATCCCCTTGGTCAGCGCCTATCTGATCTGGATGCGACGCACGTCCCTGCCGGCGTTTTCCGGTCCCTGGCGCCCGGGAGCCCTCTCGGCGCTCGTCGCCGGCGCGGCCCAGCTGGCCGTGTACGGGGCCGTGTATTTCTCCGGCCGGGCGCCCGGCCCGCCGGATTCGCTGGTATGGACGACGCTCGCGTTCCTCTGCCTTTTGCTGGCAGTGGGCGCTTGGTTCCTGGGCAGGCAGACCCTGCGGGCGCTGGCGTTTCCCTTCGGATTCCTCGTCTTCATGGTGCCGTTTCCGACCGTCGTCCGGGATGGGCTGGAGACGGCCCTGCAGTACGGCTCGGCCGTGTTTGCGCACGCGTTCTTCGTGATCTCCGGCATGCCGGTCTTCAACACCGGCGTCGTCTTCCAACTACCCGGATTCAGCCTGGAGATCGCCCCGGAGTGCAGCGGCATCCACTCCACCCTGGCCCTGTTCATCACCAGTCTGCTGGCCGCCTACTTTTTTCTGCGGACCCCGTGGCGGCGGGCCACACTGGCCCTGGCGGTGATCCCGCTGGCGCTCCTGCGCAACGGCTTCCGCGTCTACGTGATCGGCGAGCTCTGCGTCCACATCGGGCCGGAGATGATCAATTCACCCATCCACCGCAAAGGCGGTCCGATCTTCTTCGCCCTGTCCCTCATCCCGTTCTTCTTCCTGCTGCTCTGGCTGGTCCGA
>JBJKSP010000009.1:0-9620 GCA_046703865.1 Thiobacillaceae bacterium | reverse complement strand
CCGGAAACGCACCAGCGCCACCGTCCAGGGAAAACGGTCGAGCCCGTAGAGGTCCGTGAATTCGAGCTCATGGCGCACACCGGCGCCGCCTCCCCGGCGGACGATCCCCATGCCGTCGAGGGTGAAGCGCACCGACTCCACACGCTCATACCGCTCGGGATGCAGCAGTATGGCATCGAAATCGCGTCCGCAGCGGCGCAAGTCCAGCGCCTCCACCTTTTCGCGCAGCCGGGCAAGCACCGTATCCAGTTCACGCCGGATGCGGGTACGGGTATCGGCTGCGGCGTAGCGCAGCCTGGCAAACAACAGGTCCTTTTCTTCGTCCAAACGCGCCTTTTCCCGTCTGACCTCCTCCACCCGGTCACACACCCGCACCACCAGGCTGTCGAACAGGTGCCGGGCCAGCAATTCCCGGGACTCGGCCTCGGTCGCGGCGGGCACGCTCAGGACATGGTCGGAGAAGACGACCGCCTGCTGGCGCACGTCCCGCCGCACCAGCTGACCCACGGTCTCCATGCCGAACCCCATTCTTACGTTACGACGCATGGACAGCAGGGCATATATCTCGCGGTCGCCGATGTCGCGGGCGTATTCCCCGATGGCCGAACTCATGCCCAGGGTGCGCCGAATGTGCTCGGGAGAGCCGAACCAGGCGTGCACGAGGGGATTCGTTACGTATTGCCCCTGGTCCAGTGCCATCGGTCCCGGCACCTGCCCCGCCAGGCGCCGCACGTAATCCAGGGCATGGGCGACGGGCTTGCGGTAGCGCGACGGATAGCCACCCGACAGCATGAGGCGGGGTTCCACCCGATGGACGGCCCGCTCGACCGCCGCCAGGACCTCCGGAGCGCCCTCGGATTCATCATGTCTGAATCCGCCCAACAGGCTAGCGATCAGTCCCGCCATTGCCATGCCACGTCTTCCATGCCTGCCCGAATTGTTTGCCTACCAGGCAAGTCTAGCCGGATGCTCCGGCTTGCGCAGCAGCGGAAAACCCTCCCGTTGAGCCGGCGTGGCCTGTGTGGGAACTTGGCGACCCTGCGGAATCGTACGTGGAGCGACCAGGGCATCGGGGCACCGATATCGCCGCAATTCTTGGCCCCAAATGGGTCACCGGCCTCCCCGAGACTCTGATAGATTTCGCATCTGGATCGGGATCACTCGATTTCCGTCATGTCATTTTGGCAAAGGGGATGTCATGGGGGTGCGCAGACCATGAAGCCGCTGCACGTGCAGCCCGGCCCCGCTTCCTCCACTCGTTCCGACACCCTGCGTTTCTCCGCTCCATCCGCGATGGGGACGGCTTGCACTCACCATTCCCGGACGCCGCACCGCGACCCGCCTCCCCAAGGCCGTGTCCGCTGTCCCTTAACCCACGATTCCCTATGAGGCCGTTATGAATTGGTTGTACCGCCTTGCCGTGATTGTGTCGTTGCTGGCCGGGATCCTGGCCCATCCTGCCTGGGCCGCCGGCCAGACCCCCCCCAAGGCGTACGACACCCTGATCGTCTCCGGGAGCGTGACCAACCACCAGGACAAGGGGGTCAAGGACGCGAACATCCGCTTCTATGTCGACGGTTCGCCCGTGGCGCTCCCGAGCCAGACCATCACCGACAGCAACGGCACCTACGAGGCGCAACTGAAACTGCCCCACGGCAGCCTTCCCGGCGCGCGGGTGGAGGTCGGCGTGGGGCGCTCCTCCTATAAATCCTCCCCGCCCACGCGGCTGGCCCCCATCTACCAGGATCAGGCCGACGCCGCCGGCAACGGCCGCTTCCTGGCCCATTACAGCGTCACCCTGGATCGGACCGTCACGCCGGGGCTGTGGATCGCCACGGCGGTCCTGATCGCCGTGTACATCTTCATCGCCTTCGAGCTGATGCACCGGACCCTGGCGGCCCTGGTCGGCGCCTCGGTCATCCTGTTCGTCAGCTACACCTTCGGCACCTTCGACCCGGCCTACCGGATCCTGACCTTCGACGACGCCATGCGGGCCATCGACGGCAATGTGATCTTCCTGCTCCTGGCCATGATGATCATCGTGGGCGTGCTGAAGAGGACCGGCGTGTTCCAATGGATGGCCTACAAGTCCTTCCAGGCCGCCCGCGGCAACATCTATGCGCTGTCGGCCCTGCTGATGCTGATCACCGCGGTCGTCTCGGCCTTTCTGGACAATGTCACCACCATGCTGCTGATCATCCCGGTGACCATCGAGATCGCCCTGGCCCTAAGGATCAGCCCCATCGCCCTGCTGCTCCCGGAGGTCTTCGCCTCCAACGTCGGCGGCACGGCGACCCTGATCGGGGACCCGCCCAACATCATGATCGGCTCCTATGCGGGGCTCACCTTCATGGACTTCGTCGAGCACCTGGCCCTGATCTGTGCCATCGGCCTGGCGGTGGCCGCCGTCTATTTCGTGTTCTGGTTCCGCAAGGATTACCACGCGGCCAAGGTGGGCGACGTACCCGCCATGGTCGCGCGCCTGCGCGAGGAATACCGCATCACCGATCCGCGGCTTCTGATCAAGGGAGGGCTGGTCCTGGTCTTCACCATCTTCCTGTTCGTCGTGCACGGCACGCTGCACATGGAACCGAGCGTTGCCGCCCTGGCGGGGGCGTCCATCCTGCTGGTGATCAGCGGCGTCCACATCGTCGAGATGGTGGAGAAGGAGGTGGAATGGCCGACACTGATCTTCTTCATGATGCTGTTCATCGTGGTGGCCGGCGCCGAGCAGACCGGTCTGATCCAGATCATCGCCGACTGGGTGCGGGAGGCGTCGAAATCCTCACCGGTCCTGGCCGTGCTCATCGTGTTGTGGGTCTCCGCCATCCTCTCGGCGATCATCGACAACATCCCGTTCACGGCCACCATGCTGCCCATCGTGGCCTATCTTTCGACGTCCATCCCCGGCATCCACGGCTCGGTGCTCTGGTGGGCCCTGTCCCTGGGCGCCTGCCTGGGCGGCAACGGCACCCTCATCGGCGCCAGCGCCAACGTGGTCACCGTAGGCCTGGCGGAGAAGGCCGGCTATCCCGTCAGCTTCAATCAATACCTCCGCATCGCGCTGGTGCCCATGCTCATCACCGTGGCCCTCTCCACGGTCTGGCTCCTGGCCGTGGAACTCTAAACGCCGCCTGCCTCCCGGGGCCGGCACGGTCGGCCGCCCGGCCGGTCCATACGGACAATCGGCCGAAGCCCAGAAGACGGCACCGGCAGGCCGGGTGATCCGGACCCCACACGGCCGTGCGGGACGGGTAACATTGCGGGCAAAACCCCGCTCGGATGCACACATTCCAAGCCCCGGAGCCGATACCCATGTTCACTGCCGGCCTGCACTACTTTCCCATCACGCTGCCCTACATGCTGGTGCTGGCGGCCCTGGTCGGCCTCCTGCTCGGCTTGGTCGCCGCCAGGCTGATCGAGTATGCGTCCGAGAGCATGGGCATCGGCCTGCGGAACATCTTCATCATCCTGCTTCTGTCGCTGCTGCTGAGCTACGTCAACATCCCCATCGCCCACCTGCCGGAACGGCAGATGACCACCAACGCGGTGGTTTCATTCTTCGGCGTTCAGTACGTGATTCCCATGGTCCGCGACTGGCCCGCAACGGTACTGGCCGTCAACCTCGGGGGGGCGGTTGTCCCGGTCCTGCTCTCCCTGTATCTGGTCATCAAGCACCGGCTCTATGGGCTCGCCCTCATCGGCGTCGCGATCGTGACCCTCGTGTGCCACACCCTCGCCCGCCCCGTGCCGGGGCTGGGCATCGCCGAGCCCACCTTCGCGCCGCCATTCACCACGGCAGTCGTGGCCCTGCTCTTGTCGCGCCACCACGCTGCTCCCCTGGCCTACATCAGCGGAAGCCTGGGTACCTTGATCGGGGCGGATCTGCTGAACCTGAACAAGATCCAGGGCCTCGGGGCGCCCATCGCCTCCATCGGCGGCGCGGGAACCTTCGACGGTATCTTCCTCACGGGTTTGCTGGCAGTGGTCTATGCGAGCCTGTTCACACGGCGCGGTACCTAGATCCTAAGACCCACCCCCGGCCGGGGCCGGATGCCGAGCTCGGCCGGGTCCAGAACCATGTGCCGCAGGCACAGTCTTCACCATAGGAACGGCGCCTTAGGCCGGACTTGAGGTTCGACATCCCCCCGTCCAGACCCCTTTATGGTGATTTAGCTAAAGCGGGGTCAGCCTTCCGGGCACTGCGGTAAGGGAGTGTTCGCAGATGAACGCATGATCGCATTTTGGTAATGAATGGAGGCATTTATGCAGCAGCATTCTTTGGCTCGCGGCCTGCTGGCCGCTTCACTGACGGTGGCATTGGTTGCCGGATTCGGCTTGGGTCTGGCATCCCACGATGCCGTCGCCGGCCCGGCCGCTCCCCCCGCGCCGACGACCGCTACCGCGGACACGGCCCTGGGCGGCTTCCCCAACTTCAGTGCCATCGTCAGCAAATACGGCCCCGCCGTGGTCAACGTGTCCACCGTCTCCGACGAGTCGGCGGCACCACAGCCGCAAAACAACGATAACGACGACAACAACGACCCCATGTTCCAATTCTTCCACCACTTCGGCATCCCCATGCCCCAGACGCCCCAGGAAAGCGGCCCCCGGCACAGCCTGGGTTCGGGCTTCATCATCAGCCCGAACGGCCTCATCCTGACCAATGCCCACGTGGTGGAGGGTGCCGACCAGGTCACCGTCAAGCTGACCGACCGGCGTGAGTTCCGGGCCAAGGTGGTGGGGATCGACAAGCCCTCGGACGTGGCCGTGTTGCGCATCAAGGCCAAGAACCTGCCCACCGTGGTCATGGGCGACCCCAGCAAGGTGCATGTGGGCGACTGGGTGCTGGCCATCGGCTCGCCCTTCGGCTTCGACAACAGCGCCACCGCCGGCATCGTCTCGGCCAAGTCACGCTCCCTGCCGGACGAGAACTACGTGCCCTTCATCCAGACCGATGCCGCGGTCAACCCGGGCAATTCCGGCGGGCCGCTGTTCAACCTGCGCGGCCAGGTGATCGGCATCAACTCCCAGATCTACACCCGGAGCGGCGGTTACGAGGGGCTCTCCTTCGCCATCCCCATCGACGTTGCCCTCCAGGTCAAGGACGAGATCCTGCACAACGGCAAGGTCACCCGGGGCCGCATGGGTGTGGCCATCCAGGACCTCAACCAGTCCCTGGCCGAATCCTTCGGGCTCAAGAGCCCGGCCGGGGCGCTGGTCAGCTCCGTGCAGCACGGCAGTCCGGCGGAAAAAGCGGGCATCAAGCCCGGGGACGTGATCCTGTCGCTGAACGGCGTGAAGGTGGAGTCCTCCACTGACCTGCCGCCCCGGGTGGCCGACCTGAAGCCCGGGTCCAAGGCGGTGCTGGGCATCTGGCGCAACGGCGCTGAGCGCGACATCACCGTGAAGGTGGGCGAATTCCAGGAGAACACGGCCATGACGGGGGCTGCGGATCAAACCAAATCCCGGGTGGGTCTGGTGCTGCGTGCGTTGAATCGAAACGACTCGCAATGGTCCGAGGCGCATGGCGGACTGCTGGTGCTCGAATCGGGCGGGCCGGCGGCCATCGCCGGCATCGAGCCCGGCGACGTGATCCTGGCCGTCAACGGCATCCCGGTGAAGAGCATCGACCAATTGCATACGCTGACGGAGAAGGCCGTCAGACACGTCGCCCTGCTGGTCCAGCACGGTGACCTCAGGATCTACGTGCCCATCGATATGCGCTGACGGGCCGGGACCAAGGCCGGGACCGAGGGTGTCGCCCCGCCTACAGGCCGGGCGGAGCTCGACGCCCGGCCTTCAGCCTTTCAGTGGGGCGTCGGTCCCTCGGTCACCTGGACCAGTTGCTTGGGCCGCAGCCACTTGGCGTAGGCGGCCCGAACCTGGTCCGCCGTCAGCTTGGCATAGCGCCGGGCGGCACGGATGGGTTCATCCAAGGGCAGGTGATGGGTCGCCCGGTACAGGAATCCCGCGGCGACGCTGTTCACGCTGGACTCTCCCAACGGGATCTCCCGCAGCAGCAGGGCCTTGGCCTGGTGCAGCTCACCCGGGGTCACGAGCCGTCCCTGCATCTCCTTGAGTTCCCGAACCAGGATCGCGTGCACCTTGGACACGTTGGGCGGATCGCAGGCGTACTGGACCATGTAGACGGTCCGGGTCTCGCCTGCCTGGAAGTCGGACGACACGTAATAGACCAGGCCCGTCTTCTTGCGCAGGTCCCGGTACAGCCGGGTGGCGTAGAAGGCCCCCCCAAGCACGTGATTGCCCAGTTGGAGGGGGTAGTAGGCCGGGTCGGTGCGGTGCACGCCCACGGTCTCCGCCGCAGTCACCATGTCCTGGACCCGGCTCGCGTCAGGAACCACCACGCTGGACGCCACGTTCGGAGGCACCGGCGGCAGGACCGTGGGCGGCTTCGGACCGTGGGCGGTCCAGGCGCCGAAATACTTTTCGACCACCGCCCGGGCGGTTTTCGGGTCCACGTCCCCCATCACCACCATCACCGTCAGGTCGGGCCGGAACACCTTCCCGTAGTAGGCCTTGACGTCTTTCAGGGTCAGCGCGGAGACGGTGGCCGGTGTGGCCTGGCGCAAAGTGGGATCGCCTTTGGGATAGAGCGCGGCAAGCAGGCTGCGTCTGGTCAGATAGCCGGGACTCTGGAGGCGCCCCGCCACCACCGCGGCCACTTGGCGCCTGACCGTCTTGAAGGCGCCTTCCGGCAGGGCCGGGTGGAGTTCGTTGTCGGCAAGCAGTTTCATTCCGCGCGCGAACTGTCCGACCGGTATCTGCAGCGTGAAGTCCGTGCCTGCCGACTCGTTGGCGCTGATGTCGTCCAGGGCCTTCTGAAAGGCCAGGCGGTCCAGCGACCGGGTACCGAAGGCGAACAGCTGGTCCAGCACCTCGTCCACCCCCTCCTGCCCCTTGGGCGTCTCGAGTTCCGGCCGTGAGCGGACGTGGCCGTACACGCTCACCGTTTTGCTGATGGATTCGGGCTGGACGATGAGCTTGAGCCCGTTGGGCAGGACGGTGACCGTCGGGTGCAGGGTGGAGGCGGGGATATCCAGGCGGCTCACGGCCCGTTGCGCCCAGGCGGGCAATTTCACGGCATGGGCCGGGCCCACGCCGAAGGATTCCTTGCCGCCGAACCCCGCCGAGGCCACAGGGCTGCCCGAAGGCTGGGGCGTGAGGACCGCGGCCATGGCATGGGCCTGGTTCAGGTAGATGCGGGCCACCCGGTCCACGTCCGCGGTCGAGACCGCGCGGATGGCCTTGATGTCGTCCTCGGGAGAACCGCGTCCCTCCATCGCCACCGCCTCGGACCAGAGTTCGGCCAGGCCCTGCGTGGAATTCTTTCTCAATTCGGCGTCCGCCACTTCATGCCGCTTGGCGGCCTCCACCAAGTCCGACGGGACCCCCTTGGCCATGTCGGCCAGGACAGCCCGCAGGGTCTTCAGCAGGCCGTCGGCATCGCCCCCCTTGGGGAAGCCCGCGATCGCGTAGCCCAGACCGGACTTGGGCAGGGTCTCCAGAGAGAAATCGGTAAACAGCGCCTTGCCCTCCGGCACCAGGGCATACAAGGCGGCCCTCTGGCTGGTCAGGATGTCGCCCAGCACCCTCGCCGCGGCGTAGTCCGCGCTGTCGATGCCGGGCATGCGAAACGCCAGAACGGCGAAACCGTAGGGACGGTCGGTGGTCAGCCGAAGCGTGGCGGGCCGGACCGGGCCGAGGTCGATCCTGGGGCGCGACGGCAGGGGCCTGGCCCGGATGCCGGAGAACCGCTTTTCGACCAGGGCCAGGGTCCGCTTGGGATCCACATCGCCCACGATCACCAGAACCGCGTTGTTCGGCACATACCAGGTGTGGTGGAAGCCATCCAGCATCGCCCAGGTGGTCTTGTCGAAGGACGGGCGGGTGCCCAGGGCGTCGTGGGCGTAAGGCGTACCCTTGAAGACGGCGTCCAGCAATTTGCTGTAGAGCACGTACTCGGGACTGGACAGGTCCTGGGCCACCTCCTGCTCGATGGCGCCCCGCTCCTGGCCCCAACCCTTGACGCCGCCGGTCAGGCCGCGCATGCGGCTGGCCTCGATGCGCAGCGCCACGTCCAGATCGTTGGCGGGAACGGTGAAGATGTATTGGGTCACGGTCTGGGTGGTGTCCGCATCGAACCTGCCGCCCATGCCGGCGCCGATGGCGGCGAGCTGGTTCTCCGAAATACCTGGGCTGCCGCGGAACATCATGTGTTCCACCGCATGTGCGGTTCCCGGAAACCCCGCAGGGGCCTCGTCGGAACCCACGAGGTAATTCAATTCCGTGGTCACCACGGGCGCCAGCCGATTCCTCACCACTATCACCCGCATGCCGTTAGGCAGCTTGGCGCGCACGACGGCGGCATCGCCGGTCGCTTGCGTTGACTTCGGGACCGTGCACCACCCCGCCACGGGCAGGATCGCCATCATCGCCGCTGCCGCGAGTAGCAAGCGCCACAGCGGTGCATTTGAACGGCTGCGGTCCTGAGCGGGGTCTTGTGTTGGTCTCATGCTGGGTCCTCGGTGTTGGGCATTGAACGGATCAGGGAACCGCGGCCGGTGTGCGCCGGTTCGGTCAGGCGGCCAAGGTTCGGGTGAAGAATTCCGTCATGCGTCCCCACGACAGGGCCGCGCTGTCGGCGTCGTAGACCTCGGGGCGGGTTTCGTTGCAGAAGGCGTGGTCCGCGTCATAGCTGAAGAGCTCCGGCCGCTGCCCCGCGGCGTCCATGGCGACTTCGAGCTCGTGGACCAGCTGGGGCGTGACCCAGTTGTCCCGTCGGGCGAAATGCCCCTGGAAGGGGATGCGGATGGCGCCCGGATCGGCGAACTCCCGGGGCGGCATGCCATAGAAACAGACGGCCGCCGAAACCTCCGGCACGTGCACCGCGGCGGCGATGGCCAGGGCACCGCCCATGCAATAGCCCATGATGCCGACCTTGCCGCACTGGCCCGCCAGTCGCAGGGCGGCGCCGCGGATGTCCTGATGGACGGCACCGGGATAGTCGAGCCCGTTCATGAGATGGCTCGCCTCATCGACATCCTGAGCGACGCGCCCGTGGAACAGATCGGGGGCCAGGGCGGTGAACCCTACCTGGGCGAAGCGGTCGGCGATGCCGCGGATCTGGGCGTTGAGGCCCCACCATTCCTGGATCACGATGACGCCGGGACGGTCCTGGCCAGCGGACGAAAGGTAGCCCGCGCAGCGACTGCCGTCCGGGCGCTCGAATTCGATCATGCTTCCCATACCTCTCTCCTTGCAATGGTTCGGTTTCGGCGGAGCGGGGATGCGCTCCAGGGTTCTATCGGTCTGCGGGAGGCACTGTGCCGCACCCCGGCTAGAACTTAGTGCACGACTCGCAACGGCTTGTTCCCGCACTGCCCGGTCAGGAGTGACCCCGGTGGGACGTCGGGCGATCCAGTCCGGATTTGCCGGAAATCGATAACCGAGCCGCAGACGGGGAAGTGCCTACCGCCCGCAAGACGACCCGATCCATTCGGGAACGGTGGGGAAAGCCTGCAGAGACCACTCGGCCCCGCCGGTGGGGCCGAGTGGTCGGGATTGTCCTCGATCGGGGGCAGGGGCGACACCAGGGC
>JBJKSP010000008.1:0-4076 GCA_046703865.1 Thiobacillaceae bacterium | reverse complement strand
GGGTCTGGGTTGCGGTTCGGGTCGCACCCGGTTCACTTCCCCGGCGACCAACTGCAGGCTGGCGTTGCAGTAGTCCGTGCCGCTGGTGTTGGTCAGGGTCGCCCAGCCGTTCAGGTCCATGGCGTCTTCCTTGGGGGTCAGCTCGGCGACGTAGTCCGCCTTCCAGCCCAGTCCGCCGGTCAGGTAAGACAGTTCCAGGCCGTGCTCGCCTGCGGCTTCGCTCTTGAACAGCACGGAAAGCGTGGGCCGGTCATGCAGCCCCGGCGGCAGACTCTCGAAGACGATGCGGCCATTGGGCGGCACCACGGTCTCGATTCGGTTCATGTACTTGATCACCACCCCGTCCTTGGCAGACAGAAGGGTGGCAAATTCCGTGCTGTCCACGCCGGTCACGGGCTGTGTCCTGATGACCTCCACCTGTTTGCCGACGGATTTTTCCAACAGTCTCTGGGGTGTGAGCGGGTCGAAATCGAAGTTCTGCTCGAGCACGGAGATTTGGTTGCCGTCCAGGGAGCGAAGCAGGGCCGCTTCCGGCTGGATGCGGGCAGCGACCTCGCGCCAATACACCCGGTTCTCCCCCTTGTCGAGCCGCAGCTTGCGGCTGTCCTTCACCAGGGCCAGGTCGTTGTTATAGACGGTCACCGCCAGACCGGTCCGGTCCCCCGGCCCGCTGGACAGTCCCTCGTCGGCCCAGGCGGGGATCGCCAGGGCCAGCGCCAATGCGATTGCCATGCGTTTCATCTTCGTTCTCCAGAGGCATCTGTGTCCAACACCACGTCCACGCCCGCCACCGGCCGCACGGCCGCCGCCGGGATCGCCAGCCCCCGCCGCCAGTCCGCCACGGCCGAGCGTTTGCCCGCCCCGGTCACCAGGAACAGCACCCGCCGGGCCCGGCCCAGGCGCCGCGCCGAAAGGCTCACCCGTTCCGGCGGGGGTTTGGGTGCGTCGAACACCGGCAGGGCGTCCGGGGCGTCATCGCCCTCTCCCCAGTCGTGGTCGGGGAACAGGCTGGCGGTATGGCCGTCTTCACCCAGCCCCAGCAGGACCAGATCGAAATCGCCGATGCCGGCCAGGACTGCGCCATAGCTTTGTACGGCCGCCTGGGGTCCCAGTTCCGCCGGGATGGGGTGGACGTTGCCTGCGGGGATGTCCACCCGGTCCAGCCAGACCCGGCCGGCCATGCGGCTGTTGCGTTCGGGATCGCCGGGCGGCAGGCAGCGCTCGTCGCCGAACCAGACCTGCCAACGCGACCAGTCGTGGCCCTCCCCGGCCAACGCCCGGTAGAGCCGCTCCGGCGTACCGCCGCCCGCCAGGACCAGGTGGAACGCGCCGCGCGCGGACAAGGCCTCATCTTCTGCGGCCTTCACCCGGGCCAGCGCTCCGGACAGCCAATCCTCGGGGTTCTCGGCCACATGCCAGCGGGTCTCCATCGGTTGGGCCCCCAAAAAAGTTAGAATTGTCCGAATTTTACCCGACCGCCCATGAACCCCGTCCTCGCCTTCGACATCGAAACCATCCCGGACATCGCCGGTCTGCGCCGCCTGTACGGCCTCGCAGACGGTCCGAGCGACCAGGAGGTCGCCGAGATGGCCCTGCTTTACCGCCGCCAGCAGACCGGCGGCTCGGACTTCCTGCCCCTGCATCTACACCGGGTGGTGACCATCTCCTGCGCCCTGCGGGAGGGGGACCGGTTCAAGGTGTTTTCCCTCTCGGAACCGGACGCCGAGGAGGGGGAGATCCTCCGGCGCTTCTTCGACGGCATCGAGAAATACACGCCCCAGATCGTGTCCTGGAACGGCAGCGGCTTCGACCTGCCCGTGCTGCACTACCGGGCCATGCTGCACAAGGTGTCGGCGCCCCGCTACTGGGACCTGGGCGACGACGACCGGGACTTCAAGTGGAACAACTACATCAGCCGCTACCACACCCGGCACCTGGACCTGATGGACCTGCTGGCCCTGTACCAGCCCCGGGGCTATGTGCCCCTGGACGATCTGGCCAAGCTGCTGGGCTTCCCCGGCAAGCTGGGCATGGACGGCAGCAAGGTCTGGGAGGCCTACCAGCGCGGCGAGGCCGCCGCCATCCGGGACTATTGCGAGACCGACGTGGTGAACACCTATCTGGTCTACCTGCGCTTTCAGCTCATGCGGGGCGCGCTCACCCCCGGGCAGTATGAGCACGAGGCCGATCTGGTGAGGACCACGCTGGCCGCCAGCGACGCCAGACATTGGAAGGAATTCCTGGGCGCCTGGCCGGCATGACCCCGACCCTGCTCATCGAATCCCTGGACCATGAGGGACGCGGCGTCGCACACCTGGAAGGCAAGGCCATCTTCGTGGACGGCGCCCTGCCCGGCGAAGCGATCACCCATTCCAGCTACCGCAGGAAACCCAGCTACGAACAGGCCCAGGTGCTCGAATTGATCCGCCCCAGCCCCTATCGCGTCCGGCCCCGCTGTCCCTGGTTCGGGACCTGCGGCGGCTGCTCACACCAGCACATGCACGAGGCCGCCCAGGTGGCCAACAAGCAGCGGGTGCTGGAGGACTGTTTCGAGCACATCGCCAAGGTCAGGCCGGAGACGATGCTCTCCCCCATCCACGGTCCCACCTGGGGCTATCGCCGGCGGGCACGCCTGTCCACCCGCAACGTCATCAAGAAAGGCGGCGTGCTGGTGGGCTTCCACGAGCGCAGGAGCAGCTACGTGGCCGACATGCTGAGCTGCGAGGTCCTGACCCCCAAGATCTCGGCCCTGCTGCCCGAACTTCGGACCCTGGTGGGCGGCCTATCCATCGCCGACCGCCTGCCCCAGATCGAGGTGGCCTCGGGCGAGGCGGTGGACGTGCTGGTGCTGCGCATCCTGGAAACCCTTTCCCCCGGCGACGAAGACCGGGTGCGCGCCTTCGCGGACACCCATGGCATACAGATCTGGCTGCAGCCCAAGGGACCGGACTCGGCCTATCCCTTTCATCCCCAGGCCGCCCCGGAGCTGAACTACACCCTGCCGGAATTCGGCATCGTGATGCCCTTCCGCCCCACCGAGTTCACCCAGGTCAACTTCGGCATCAACCGGATGCTGGTGCGCCGGGCCATGGGGATGCTGGACCCGCGCCCCGGCGAGCGCATCGCGGATTTCTTCTGCGGCCTGGGCAACTTCTCCCTGCCCATCGCCAGACGCGGCGCCCACGTCCTGGGGCTTGAGGGCAATCCTCAATTGGTGGACCGGGCCAAGGAGAATGCGGCCCGAAACGGCCTGGACGGGCTATGCGAGTTCCGCAGCACGGACCTGTTCAGCATCACGGGAGAGGACTACGCGGCCCTGGGGCACCTGGACAAACTGCTCATCGACCCGCCCCGGGACGGGGCCATCGAACTGGTGAAGGCCCTGCCCGAGGAGGTGGCGCCCGGCAGGATCATCTACGTCTCCTGCAGCCCAGCCACGCTGGCCCGGGACGCGGCGGTACTGGTGCATGCCAAGGGTTACCGCCTGAGGGCGGCGGGGGTGGCCAACATGTTCCCCCACACCGCCCACGTGGAGAGCATCGCGCTGTTCGAGCGGCCGCCCGTTTGAGGCGGCCGCCGCGTCACCGGCAGGGCTCGTGGGTAAGATCGTCGCAACAGGCGATGTAGGGATAGGGACAATAGGCCAACGCGCAACCCGTTGGGCAGGAATACTCGGGGCCGTTCAGCCCCAGGGCGGCACGAATCGCGGTGTTCGGTCTCACGACCGCATTGGAACAATGGCCGCTGGGCGCAACGCTCTTGTCCCAGTGGGCCACCACGGCCTCCGGGTTTTCGGTCACGCCTTCATCGCCCGACTGGGCCCGCGCTTGATAGGCGGTCTGGGGTTGATGCGCCGGAGTGCTGCCCCCCCAGGCGGGGATCCAGAACGTCATTCCGAGGGCGGCAAAAACAAGCAGTCTCTTACATATCTCCATGATTTTCCTCCTGGTTTATGACTGTGAAAGGCCTCAAAAGGCCAGGTGCAGCTTAGCATAAAGATATCGCTCAGGCGCGAAATTGGGCGAGGTGGGGTCCATCTCCAGGTAGTTGAATCGGGCATCCCCCAGGTTCAGGAC
>JBJKSP010000007.1:0-2737 GCA_046703865.1 Thiobacillaceae bacterium | reverse complement strand
GCCCTCGCCCTGCTGTTCGGTGAAGATGCGCCGCACCGCCTCCAGATCGGTCTCGCTATCCACGCCCGGCGGCAGGGGCCGGTCAGTGGTAAGGACCGCGATCCTGTATCCATGCCAGAGGGCACGCAATTGTTCCAGCGCCTCGAAGGCCTCGGCCGCCGGCCGGGAGAGGGCCGGATAGGCCTTGAGAAAGCCCGCCCGGTAGGCATAGAGACCGATATGGCGAAACATGGGCAGGTCCGAGGGTAGGGATGGGGAACGGGGGATGGGGGATGGGGAGGTGGACCAGGCGTCCCGGGCCCAGGGGATGGGCGCTCGGGAGAAGTACAGGGCATAGCCTTCCCTGTCCGTCACCACCTTCACCACATTGGGGTTGAAGGCCTCGTCGGCCGTATGGATGGGATGGCGCAGGGTGGCCATGGCCGCCTCCGAACGCCGGTGCAACAGCACGGCGGTCTCCCGGATCAGGGCGGGATCGATGAGGGGTTCGTCGCCCTGGACGTTGACCACCACGGTGGAGTCCGGCCAGCCCCGTTGGACGGCCAGCTCGGCGAGGCGGTCGGTGCCCGAGGGACAATCGGGCGAGGTCATGCCGACCCGGTAACCGTGGGCCTCGACGGCCTGGCGCACCGCCTCATGGTCCGTGGCCACCCAGACCTCCCGCGCACCGCTGGCGGCGGCGCGTTCCGCCACGCGCACCACCATGGGCCTGCCGGCGATGTCGGCCAGGGGCTTCCCGGGCAGGCGGGTGGACGCATAGCGGGCGGGGATGACCACCATGAAATCAGGGAGTTGCATCATCGGCTCCTGCTTATGTACTAGGGTCAGTTACGACGCAATGTGGTGTAATGTATTGATTCGCCTGCATCGGAGAACAATAAGAATCCCATGGCTTCTCCTGCGCTGAACCGGAACGTCCGCGAGTCACGGCGGCTGACCTTCTTCGTCCTGACGGGCTTCGCACTTCTGACGCTTCTGCTTGCCGCCTCCATCGGCCATGCGGTCTGGAACATCAGCCGGATCGAACAGAGGATGCGCAACATCGTGGATCAGCGCAACCGCAAGATCCAGCTGGCCACCGATCTCCAGGAGGACTCCTACAACCGTTTCATCGCCCTCGCCTACCAGGCCATGACCCTTGACCCCTTCGACCGCGACGACCATTTCCAGGACTATCTCAAATGGGGTTTCCATGTCGGCAAGGACCGCAACGAGCTGCGCCAGATGGATCTGGACGCATTCGAGCAGGCTAACCTCAAGCGGCAGGACCAACTCATCGTCAAGATCGTCGAGCTCCAGGACCAGATCAGCGACCTCGCGGCCCAGGGCCAGCTCGGCAAGGCGCAACAAACCCTTACGACCGGCCTGCGCCCTCTCCATGAACAGTTCATCGACACGGTGGGCAAGCTGCGTCGGTACGAACGGGACCACATAAATGCGGATCTCGCCGACACCCATGCCGCCGCCCACCGGGCCACCTATTTCAACCTGGCGCTGGGCGGCGGCGTGCTGTTTCTGACCCTGGGCATCGCCGGGTTGACCCACCGGCAGTTTCGCCGCTATGCGGGCACCATCGACGAACAACTGCTCCAGCTTCAGTCTGCGGGCCGCAAGCTGGAACACCAGGCCACCCACGACGCCCTCACCGGCCTGGCCAACCGCACACTGTTCTACCACCGGCTGGCCGAAGACCTGGCCCGCGCATTGGAAGACGGCTACGGCCTGATGGTGGTCTACGTCGACCTGGACGAGTTCAAGCCCGTAAACGACCGCTACGGCCACGCCACGGGGGACGAAATGCTCAAGGTGGTGGGCCAGCGCCTCAAGGATATGGTCCGGGTCAACGACACGGTGGCCCGGCTGGGCGGTGATGAGTTCGCCCTCATCCTCAACGGCATCGGCGATATGGAAATGCGGGATACCATGTGCCGCAAGCTTGCCAAGCGCGTGGGGCAACCCCTGGTTGTGGGCGAGCTCACACTGACCCCCAGCTGTAGTGTCGGCCAGGCGATCTATCCTCACGACGGCACGCGGATGGAGGAACTCCTGAACGTGGCCGACGCCCGCATGTACCGCAGTAAGCGTGCGCACAAGTCCGGCCACTGATCCTCCCCCGGGCGCGGGAGGCCCCGTGACCGACCGTCGTCTGCTTTACCTCTGCACCTTCCTGCGCGCCCTGGCCACCGGGATGCTGGGCGTGCTCATGGGACTCTACCTGGCCCGGCTGGCCTTCACCCCGGGGGAAATAGGCCTCACCATCAGCGTCGGACTGGCCGGCGCCACCCTGGCGGTGTTCCTCACCACCTTCGGGGCCGACCGCCTGGGCCGCCGGCGGATGCTCGTCGGCCTGGCGCTGCTCTGTGCCGCGGGTGGCCTGGGGGCGATCCTGTTCGACACCCCCGGCGCGATCCTGGCCGTGGCCTTCCTGGGCATGCTCAACGGCCAGGGCAGGGACCGGGGTGCCGCCCTGGTCATCGAGCAGGCCATCCTCCCAGCCACCACCACGGATGCCACCCGCACCGGGGTGTTTGCCTGGTACAACCTGCTCCAGGACACCGGATTGGGCCTGGGCGCGGCCCTGGCCGCGCTGCCCGAAGGGCTGCAGAAAGCGGCCGGCATGGACCCCCTGAGTGCCTTCCACGCCGCCCTGGCGCTCTACACCCTGCTCTTTCTCGCCCAGGCCGCCCTGGCCTCGCCCCTGTCTCCGTCCACCGAGATACCACCCCGCCCGGAGCAC
>JBJKSP010000006.1:0-3140 GCA_046703865.1 Thiobacillaceae bacterium | reverse complement strand
ACCGTCATGTGCAACCGGATCCGCGCCTTCCTGCCCGGCTCCCTGGTGGACATCCGCCCCATCAAGGACACCTCCCCCTACGAGGGCAAGGAGGCCGAATTCAAGGTCATCAAGCTGGACCGCAAACGCAACAACGTGGTCGTGTCGCGCAAGGCCGTGCTGGAAGAGAGCATGGGCGCCGAGCGCGAGGCCCTGCTGGAAAGCCTCAAGGAAGCGGCCATCGTCAAGGGCATCGTCAAGAACATCACCGACTACGGCGCCTTCGTGGACCTGGGCGGCATCGACGGCCTGCTGCACATCACCGACCTAGCCTGGCGCCGGGTCAAGCATCCCACAGAGGTGGTGAACGTGGGCGACGAGGTCACCGCCGTGGTGCTCAAGTTCGATCAGGAGAAGAACCGCGTCTCCCTGGGCATGAAGCAGTTGGGCGAGGACCCCTGGCTGGGCCTGTCCCGCCGCTACCCGGCCGGCACCCGCATGTTCGGCAAGGTGGCCAACCTCACCGACTATGGCGCCTTCGTGGAGATCGAGCCGGGCATCGAAGGCTTGGTGCACGTGTCCGAGATGGACTGGACCAACAAGAACGTCAACCCTTCCAAGGTCGTCTCCCTGGGCGACGAGGTGGAGGTGATGGTGCTGGAGATCGACGAGGACCGGCGCCGCATCTCCCTGGGCATGAAGCAGTGCAAGCCCAATCCCTGGGAAGACTTCTCCATGAACTTCAAGAAGGGCGACAAGGTCAGCGGCCAGATCAAGTCCATCACCGACTTCGGCATCTTCATCGGATTGCCCGGCGCTATCGACGGCCTGGTGCACCTTTCCGACCTGTCCTGGAGCAAGTCCGGCGAAGAGGCCTTGCGCGACTTCAGGAAAGGCGAGGAGGTCGAGGCCATGGTGCTGGCCATCGACGTGGAGAAGGAACGCATCTCCCTGGGTATCAAGCAGCTGGAAAGCGACCCCTATAACGCCTTCGTCGCTGGCCATGACAAGGGCAGCGTGGTCACCGGTACGGTCAAGTCCCTGGACGCGAAAGGGGCGGTCATCCAGGTCGGCGATGACGTGGAAGGCTACCTGCGCGCGTCCGAGGTCTCGCGCGACCGCGTGGAGGACATCCGCACCCACTTGAAGGAGGGTGACAGCGTGGAGGCCATGATCATCAACGTCGACCGCAAGAACCGCCAGATCAACCTGTCCATCAAGGCCATGGACGCCGCCGAGCAGGCCAACACCCTGCAGAAGATGGCGGCCGAGCACTCGACCGGCACCACCAATCTCGGCGCTCTGCTCAAGGCCAAGCTGGACAACAAGAACTCCGAGTCCTGAGGCGGGGACGTAGATGACCAAGTCGGAGTTAATCGCCCGGCTGGCCGCCCGCCACCCGCACTTGGTCGCGGCGGACGCGGAGCTGGCGGTCAAGACCGTCCTCGACGCCATGGTGGAGAGCCTGGTGGACGGCCGGCGGATCGAGATCCGCGGTTTCGGCAGCTTCAGCCTGAACTACCGTCCGCCGCGGCTCGGCCGCAACCCCAAGACCGGGGACAAGGTGGAGGTGGCCGGCAAGTATGTTCCTCACTTCAAGGCCGGCAAGGAGTTGCGTGACCGGGTGGATCACAAGGATTGACCCTTGACATCCATTCCACCGAGAACGGCGTCCCGGCGGACGCCGTTCGTTTTTCGGCCAGCCCCGGCTGAGGCAATGTGAGCCGAATCTCCACGGCCTTCAAGATCATCCTGTTGCTGCTGCTCCTCTCGTTCGCGCTGACGAACGGGGAGACGGTGGCGGTGAAGTATCTGTTCGGCCTGGAATGGCAAATGCCGCTGTCGTTGGCCATACTATGCGCATTCGCGGCCGGTCTGGTGATCGGCCTGTCCGCACTGGTGCTGCCCCTGATCCGGGTCCGCCGCGAGCTCAGGCGGCTACACAAGCTGCAGCGTAAGGAAAGCCACGGGACATAATGGAACTGGAAGCCTGGCACCTGCTGGTACTGCCTCTGTTCTTCGTGCTGGGCTGGGCCGCCGAACGGGTGGACATCCGCCATGTCATGCGCGAATCCCGGGCCGTGCCGGCGTCCTATTTCAAGGGTCTCAACTTCCTGCTCAACGAACAGCCGGACAAAGCCATCGAGGCCTTCGTCGAGGTGGCCAGGCTGGACCCGGATACCCTGGAGCTGCATTACGCCCTGGGCGCCCTGTTCCGGCGCCGGGGCGAGCTGGAACGGGCCATCCGCATCCACCAGAACCTGGTGGACCGTAGCGACCTGACCCAGGACCAGCGCCTCAAGGCCCTGTACGAGCTGGGACAGGACTTCTTCAAGGCGGGCCTGCTGGACCGGGCCGAGGACGTCTTCAAGGGACTGGACACCGGTATCCACGCCCTGGACGCCTTGCGTCACCTGGTGGACATCTACGTCCTGGAAAAGGACTGGGAGCAGGCCATCGCCATGGCCCGCCGTCTGGAGAAACTGGGCTCGCCCCTGGGGCGGGGAGACATCGCCCACTATCATTGCGAGATCGCCCTGAACGCCATGCTGCGCGAGAACCCAGACGCCGCCCGTGCGCAACTGGGCGCCGCCCTGGAGGCCGACCGCAACTGCGTCCGGGCACTGCAACTGCTGGGGGACATCGAGGCGAAAACGGGAAACGACGAAGACGCCATCGCCAACTGGCGCCAGATCGAGCGCCACAACCCCAGCTATCTGCCTCTGGTCGCCGAGCGCCTGTTCCAGGCATACGAGCGCATCGGCCAGACCGACGAGGGTATCGCCCTGCTGAAGGATTATCTCGACCGCTACCCGAGCCCGGACCTGTTCCATACCCTGTTCAACGCCACTCTGGAGGCCAAGGGCTGGCAGGCGGCGGAGCAGCTGGCCTCGGGGGAACTTAGGCGCACCCCCAGCCTGCGCACCCTGGACGACTACCTGCAGGCGCGCACCGCAGACGGCGACTCGGTGGAACTGGAAACCAGGCTGGCCCAGGACCTGGTGCACCGGCAGGTGAGCCGGCTGTCCTATTATCAATGCGGTCACTGCGGTTTCAAGTCGCGCCAGTTTTTCTGGCAGTGCCCTGCCTGCGCGCGCTGGGAAGGCATCCCTCCGGTAAGGATCGAACATGAGAACTGAAGACAAAGACCCCCGTATCAT
>JBJKSP010000005.1:0-3247 GCA_046703865.1 Thiobacillaceae bacterium | reverse complement strand
AGTGGTGAAATTCGAGCCTGCCCCCTTTGACCACCACAGCGGGCCCGCCGAAGTCGTTTGTCTATGCCTGGCGCGGGCTGAACCAACTCCGAGTTGCCCAAGCCTAAGCAAACGGGATCGCCGTGACGCGCGGCGGCCCCAAGGTGGCGAGTCCGTCAACCACGACCCTGACGGGTAACGAGGAGTGATGACGCATGTGTTACGAACTCTACGAGAGCTTTATCCAGCAGAACCAGGACAACAAGGCGAACACGTCCGGCAAGGACAAAGCGACGCCGACGGTACAGCCGGTCCAAACTCAGCGCGATGAGCGGGTGCCCGAAACCCGCGAGGACGAGCGTGAACTGGAGATTGCCACTGCATGACAGCGGTAGCGTCTCCACGCATGGCAAGGCCGGTGTAAACCGGCCTTGCCATTTGCATCCCTGGCCAACGGATTCCTCAGTCGCAGGTTGGGCTGACGAAGGCAGCCCAGGCCAATGTGATGCTGGGCTGCGCTCAGGCCAGCCTACGCGGGCTCGCGCTCCATCCTACGCACCTTCTCCAGCATGCCGGCGGCGTGGCCATCCGCCGTCACGCCGTACATCACGTCCGCAAGGAGGCCGTCCTTGTCGATGAGGAAGGTGGAACGCACGATGCCCATCTTCTTCTCCCCGTTCTTTTCCTTCTCCTGCCATACGCCATAGCGCTCGCAGACGGTGCCGTCCTCATCGGCCAGCAGGTCCACGCGCAGGCCGTACTTGGTGATGAACGCCAGGTGGCTCGCGCACGAATCCCGGCTCACGCCGATCACCACCGTGTCCAGACGGGCGAACTCGTCTGCCAGGGCGGTGAATTGGTTGGCTTCCACGGTGCAGCCCGGCGTGTCGTCCTTGGGATAGAAGTAGAGGATCACGTTCTTGTTTCCCCTGCAAGCGGCCAGGCTGACAGGCTCGCCGTGCTGGTTGGGGGAAGTGAACTCGGGGGCGGAGGTGTGGGGACTGAGCATGGAAATCCTCGCGTGGATGGAGTGTCAGGGTAGCGCCGCGCCATCATACCCGGCGTGTTGCCCCGGCATGCCGGGCAACAGTCCCACGATGCGGATTGCACTAGGCCTTGCCATGATCGAGTCGGTCGTGAATTCATGACTGCCGCTTTCCAAGCGCGGGTCAACAGACCAATGGGATGCCGGGCTGCGCTCAGCCCAGCCTATGCAGGCTGCTGCTGTCCCAAGTGACGGAGGGCAGCAATGGCATGGCTTGCAGGCACTGAAAATTGCCTGGATCGTGTTCATGTTCAACTTTGGGCCGCCGTAGTGGCCTGTCGACAGCGGTTTCCTTCTGAGATGGGTGTCCCGTGAAATGCACATGCCGAAATGCCGTCGTGGTGTCGTTGGCCGGGGCCGCCCTGGACCAGGGTGGCGTAGCTTCGTGCAGGCAGGCACACCGCCTTCGGTATGATGATCCGCGTCGCCGTATCCTCCTTGGCCACCCTGGCCATGGCCTTCTGGGTATACCCGACGAAGGCGGGGATGGCCGTTTCCACCTCTGCTACGGCAGGGGTGATGACGGAGGTTTCCTCGACATAGACACCCGGTGTGCGATAGGCAGGCATGGCTGGCCCTCCAGGGTTTGGGCAGGGGATCAATTCGAGCCTGGCCCATTCATCTGCACCATCTCCACGAGCCTGCACACCGTTTTCCAGTTGCGGCCGGTCATCGGCACGCCGAGCGCCCTTTCCGCTCCCGCTGCGAGTTTTGAACGGCCCGCGCCCTCCGGCAGATGCATATAGAACACACCATCGCCCAAGTGGTAACGCTCGCTGTCCTTTTTCAGGCCGGCCAGTTTCGCCAAGTCGGGGTTGTGTGGCGCGGCGGCCAGAAAGCCGACGTGCAATGTGTCGGGGTCGCCAAGTGCATCGGGGAAAGGATTGCCAGCAATGACCTTTGCGAGCGTTTGTGGCTCGATGATCAGCACATAGGGCTCAAAGCCGTGCCGTTTGCCGATCTCGGCGGTAAGCTGTCCGGCCAATGACGCAACATTCCGTTCCCGGCTCTGGAAAACAACATTGCCGCTCTGGATGTAGGTCTTGATCTCGCTTGCGCCCATCTCCTGCAGGATGGCGGTTAGTTCCTTCATCGGCAGCAGGTGATGGCCGCCGATGTTGATGCCGCGGAAGAGGGCTATGTAGGTTTTCATTTCAAGCAAACCGTGGTCTTTCCCCCATTACGATGCAGAGCAAGGATCAGACTTACTTGGCGGGGCAGGCAGCATCGCCGGGCACCTTGCTGGCCAGGGTCATGAAGCTCTTGAACGGCCCCATCACGCTCATGGCTTCCAACTTGGGACCGTCGAACTTCAGGGCGCCGAACAACATGGCGGTGGCCGGGTTCATGTCCGACTTCCAATTCTGGGTTGTGGCGTGCATCTGGTAGTCCACGTCATAGTCCAGGTTCGCATCCACCACCTTGCCGCCATAGGCGCACTGGGCCTTGCCATCCTGGGGCACGATCTTCAGCTCCACCTTGCTGTCCACGCCGCAATCAGTGCGGTACATGTGGATGATCTTGTAGCCGCGGCCTTTGTCGTTCTTGATCCACTTGGTGCCCAGTTCGTCCACCAGGGCAGGGGTGGCATTCCACGACTGGCAGGCCTGCGCAGCCCATTCGGCGGACATGTAAGGGGTGCCGGCATGCGCAGCATTAGCGGACAACAGGCCGACGGCCAGGGCGGTCAGGACGACTTTCATGGTGTTCTCCTTGGGGCAAGAATCAATAAAGCGGGCGCAGCCTAGCGGCGGCAAAGGCTGCCGTCAAAGAAGCCTAATTGATCGTGGGGTCGAGGAAATTTATGACCCGGCTGCCGACGGCTAGGCTCTACTGAAACCTGCGTACGAGGGGGCTGTCCCCTATTCTTCTTTGGCCGCTTTGGGTTTCAGCGGCGAGGCTTGCCTGGCCGCAACCGTCGGGGCCAGTACTGGAACTCGTCCTCGTGGATTTCGATGTCCAACTCAGCGACGCGCATCTGCAGCCGTTCCTGTACGTCCGCCACGGCGCGGTTGTAGACGAGGGGTCCGACCTCTTCCAGGAAGAATTCCAGCAGGCCGGCGGCGGCGATGTTGCCCAGTTTCTCCCCCAACTCGTCTTGCAGGTTTTCCTTGGCATAGCGCTGCAGGGAAGCAATGGCTTCCTGGTAGGCCTCTTTGGGAAGTTCGACGCTCATGGAGGTGGGGCGCTTGATCTGGTCTATGGGATGCACAGATTAAACTG
>JBJKSP010000004.1:0-3675 GCA_046703865.1 Thiobacillaceae bacterium | reverse complement strand
ACATGATCACCCAGGTTCCGACGATCAACGAGATGCAGACGATGCCGTAGAACACGCCGCCTGCCCCCTCGCCGCCGCCCCGGGCCAGCCGGGACATGATGGCGAGATACACCGCCGTGGCGATGGCATTGAAGGGCAGCCAGATCAGCGCCTTGTACCAGGTGGAGGTATGGGGGTCGGCCATCTGGCCCAGCATGCCCCAGGCGAACAGCGCGTTCACGGCGATGGCCGCGACCAGGAATCCGCGCCAGCTCTGGAAGCGGGCCGGGGGTTCGTGCTCCCCGGCCTCCGGATCGTCGGAAGCCCGCTCTGCCGGATTGGCGTCACGCACGGGGTTCAACCGCGGCGCTCCGCCTGAGTCTCGTCCCGCACCTCGCCGTTGGCGGCCGAGGTGGTCATGGCGGGCGCCTGCGGAGGGCGGAGCAGGGGCCCCGCCGCAGGGAGGGGATGCGACCCCGGAGCAGGATGCGATGCCGCCGTCATCCGTGCCGTTCCACCTGTGTCACGTCCCGCACCGCGCCGTTGGCGGCCGAGGTGGTCATGGCGGCATACGCCCGCAGCGCGGCGGAGACCGGCCGGTCGCGATTGACGGGCTTCCAGGCGTCCTCCCCTTTGGCCTCCATGACGTCACGGCGCCGGGCCAGCTCCTCGTTGGTGACCGCCAGCCGGATGCTGCGTTTCGGAATGTCGATCTCGATCTGGTCGCCCTCCTCCACCAGGCCGATTGCACCACCCTCTGCCGCTTCCGGAGAGACGTGGCCGATGGACAGGCCGGAGGTGCCGCCCGAAAAGCGCCCGTCGGTGATCAGAGCGCAGGCCTTGCCCAGGCCCTTGGACTTCAAATAGCTGGTGGGATAGAGCATCTCCTGCATGCCCGGCCCGCCCCGCGGCCCCTCGTAGCGGATGACCACCACGTCGCCCGGTTTCACCTTATCCCCCAGGATGCCCTCCACCGCGGCCTCCTGGCTTTCGAAGATGCGCGCGGGCCCGCTGAAGCTGAGGCTGGCGGCATCCACCCCCGCCGTCTTGACGATGCAACCGTCCTCGGCCAGGTTGCCGAACAGCACCGCCAGCCCGCCATCCCGGGAATAGGCGTGCGACTGATCGCGGATGCAGCCCTTGGCCCGGTCCAGGTCCAGCTCGGGATACCGGCGGTCCTGGGAGAAGGCCACCTGGGTGGGTACCCCGCCCGCGGCGGCCCGGTAGAAATCGAACACGCTGACGTCGTGGGCCTGGATGGCGTCCCACACCGAGAGCGCACCGCCCAGGGTCCTGGTGTGCACGGTATGCACCTCCCGGTGGATCAGCCCGGCCCGGTCCAGCTCGCCCAGGATGCCCATCACCCCCCCGGCCCGGTGCACGTCCTCCAAGTGGTAGAGCTGGCTGGAAGGGGCCACCTTGCACAGATTGGGCACCTTGCGGGACAGCCGGTCGATGTCCTTCATGGTGAAGTCCACATCCGCCTCCCGGGCCGCGGCCAGCAGGTGCAGGACGGTGTTGGTGGAACCGCCCATGGCGATGTCCAGGGACATGGCGTTCTCAAAGGCCTGGAAGGTGGCGACGGACCGGGGCAGCACCGAGGCGTCCTCCTGCTCGTACCATTGCCTGGCCATTTCCACGATCAGCCGGCCCGCATGCAGGAAGAGCTGCTTCCGGTCCGCGTGGGTCGCCACCAGGGAACCGTTGCCCGGCAGGGAGAGCCCCAGGGCCTCCGTGAGGCAGTTCATGGAGTTGGCCGTGAACATCCCGGAACAGGAGCCGCAGGTCGGGCAGGCGGAGCGCTCCATCTCGGTCACCTCCCGGTCGGAGCGCTGGCTGTCCGCCGCCGCCACCATGGCGTCGATCAGGTCGAGCATGACGGTCTTGCCTTCCCACTGGATCTTGCCCGCCTCCATGGGACCGCCGGAGACGAACACCGTGGGGATATTCAGGCGCAGGGCCGCCATGAGCATGCCGGGGGTGATCTTGTCGCAGTTGGAGATGCACACCAGGGCGTCGGCGCAATGGGCGTTGACCATGTACTCCACGGAATCGGCGATCAGGTCCCGGCTGGGCAGGGAATAGAGCATGCCCCCGTGGCCCATGGCGATGCCGTCGTCCACGGCGATGGTGTTGAACTCCTTGGCCACGCCGCCGGCCGCCTCGATCTCCCTGGCCACCAGTTGGCCCAGGTCCTTCAGGTGCACGTGGCCCGGGACGAACTGGGTGAAGGAGTTGGCGACTGCGATGATGGGCTTGTCGAAGTCCCCGTCCTTCATGCCGGTGGCCCGCCACAGGGCGCGGGCGCCGGCCATGTTGCGGCCGTGGGTGGTGGTGTGGGAACGGTATTTTGGCATGGTGGTCACCTCAGACAGCTATAATCCGTCGAATTCTAGCCTCACGTCCTTCACAGTGCTCGTCCGTCCCCAATTCGATCCCGTCGCCCTGCACCTGGGTCCCCTGTCCGTGCGCTGGTACGGGATCATGTATGTGCTGGCATTCACCGCCTTCTACCTGCTGGGCCGCTACCGCATGAAGCAGCGCCCCGAGACCCGCTGGACCCCCAAGGAACTGGACGACCTGCTGTTCTACGGGGTACTGGGCGTGGTCATAGGCGGACGCCTGGGGCAGGTCCTGTTCTACGAACCGGGCTATTACTTCAGCCACCCCGCGGAGATCGTGGCCGTCTGGAAGGGCGGCATGTCCTTCCACGGCGGGCTGATCGGCGCCATCCTGGCCATGGCCTGGCATGCCCGCAAGGAGGGCAGGCGCTTCCTGGAAGTGAGCGACTTCGTTGCACCTCTGGTGCCCCTGGGCCTGATGTTCGGCCGCTTCGGCAACTTCATCAACGGCGAGCTGTGGGGCCGGCCCGCGGACCCTTCCCTGCCCTGGGCCATGATCTACCCCCAGGTGGACCAGATCCCGCGGCACCCCTCCGAGCTCTACGAGGCCGGCCTGGAAGGGCTGGTCCTGTTCGTCCTGATGTGGCTCTACACCCGCAAGCCGCGCCCCGTCGGTGCCGCCTCCGGCGCCTTCCTGGTGGGCTACGGGGTGTTCCGCTTCGTGGCCGAATACTTCCGCACCCCCGACAACGGCATCTTCGGCTACATGACCTTCGGCGTCAGCATGGGCCAGTGGCTGTCCCTGCCCATGGTGATCATCGGCATCTGGATGTGGGTCTGGTCCTACCGCAGATCCTCCCCACCTATGCCCTGAGTCTCATTTTTGCTATATTGCCGTCCCTTCGGGGCGGTAGCTCAGCTGGGAGAGCGTCGCGTTCGCAATGCGAAGGTCGAGGGTTCGATCCCCTTCCGCTCCACCAAATACAATAAGGGAGGTTCGCTTACTACATAGCGATTTGTCCTCAATCAAAGGGTCGCATGTAGTAAAAAAGTAGTAAGCACCTCGCGCAGTCTCAGCCGTTGGCTAGTAATCACTGCAACCATTAACAGGCTGTTGAAATACCTTTCCGGCACCCCTCCGAATGAAACCCGACCTCATAGGAAGCCCTAGGATCGACGATCTCGCTTCGATGTATGGTAAGAGCACCCCCAAAAGATCCAATTTCAGGGGTCAAAACTTAGTATTTCAACAGCCTCCTAAGTGTCCTTCTTATCCAGTCTAGGGACGGCGGCTGCGCCGCGCCAGACCTGGGTCTTGACGGCGTGCATTCACCGTCCCAGAAGGACTCATCGA
>JBJKSP010000003.1:0-9352 GCA_046703865.1 Thiobacillaceae bacterium | reverse complement strand
GTGGTGCTGGACTATCCCGCCGAGGCCGAGGAACTGGAGATCCTGCGCCGGGACCGGTCCCTGCACCTCTCGAACGGACACGTGCCGCTCAGGCCTGTGCTGGAGGTGGCGGACGTCCTGGCCGCCCGCCGGGAAGTGCAGCAGGTGCATCTGGCCAAGGCAGTGGAGACCTATATCGTCGCCCTGGTGCGTGCCAGCCGCGCCCCCGGAGCCCTGCGGACCGAGTGGGGCCAGACCGTGGAGGTCGGTGCGAGCCCCCGGGCCGCCCTGGCCCTGGCCCATGCCTCGGCGGCCCTGGCCTACCTGCGCGGGCGGGACTACGTCACCCCTGACGACGTGCGGGAGATGGCCCCGGACTGCCTGCGCCACCGCCTGATCCTGAGCCTGGACGCCCGCCTGAAGAAGCTCACCCGTGACGACCTCATCGCCGGCCTGCTGGAGGCCGTACCGGCACCGTGAAGTCATGGTTCAAGGACCCAGGGCGCAATAGGCGTGGCGTATTGCGCCAGCTGAACCAGGGCCGCCGGTTTTGGTATGGGAGGTCCTCGTCAACGGCCCTCGACCCTGGGGTGGACGTCCCCCTCCTCGACGCCGGCGAGGTCGCCGAACTGGCCCTTCAGGCCGTCCACCTCGCCCATGCCGTCCACCGTCGCGAAGTACATGACCACCATGCCGGGGACTGGCCCTCGGCCTGGCTGGGCCGCGGCCTGGACTTCGAGGAGTCCCGCCCCTACAGCCCCGGCGACGACATCCGGGACATGGACTGGCGCACCACGGCGCGCCTCTCCCATCCCTACCTCAAGACCTACCGGGAAGAACGCCAGCCCATGCTGCACGTGGTCCTGGACCGGGGTCCGTCCATGCGCTTCGGCACCCGCCGACGGCTCAAGGCCGCCCAGGCCGCGCGCCTCGCCCTTCTGGTCGCCTTCGCTGCCGCCGAGCGCAATGCCGCCGTGAGCGCGACCCTGTGGGACACGAGGGATGAAGACCTGCCGCCGCGACACGGCCGTGCGGGCCTGATGGAACTCATCCGGGCGGCCGCCGCTCCCTGCCCACCCCTGCCCCCGGAAGCCGCCCGAAGCCTGCACGACGCCGACCGTCTGGAACGGCTGGCAGCCGACCTGCCCCGGGGTACCCGGCTCCTGCTGGTGAGCGACTTCACCTGGATCGAGGGGAGCCACGAGCCCGCCCTGGCCCGACTGGCCTACCGCCTGGACGCCCAGGCCGTGCAGATTCTGGACCCGGCGGAGCGCGCGCTGCCCGACGTGGGCCTGGCCCCCTTCCAGGATTTGGCCGGGGGACGTATCCGCTGGCTGGACACCGGCAGCCCGTCCCAACGGGCCGCCCATGCCGCCGATTTCGCCGAACGGCAGGCGCGGCTGGCCGGCCTGTTCGTCCGTACGGGCCTGGTCCACCGGATCCTGCCCAGCGAGGCCGACGACCTGATCCCCGGGATGCTGGACCATGCCTGACCCTCAAAAGGACCTGGCCCCCATCATCGGGCCGGTACCACCACCCCCCATTCCGCACGGGGGGGGCTGGGTGGTGCCCGCGGCCCTGGGCCTGCTGGCCGTGCTGCTGATGCTGGGGTTGGTCTGGTACTGGCGGCGCCGTACACCGCAGAGGGAGTTGCGGCGGCTGTTCGATAGCCCAGATGCCGGACAGGGGGGCGAACGCCTGGCGGACCTCATGCGCCGGCACCACCACCTGGGCCGCCTGGAGGCCCACCGCTGCCCACCGGTCCTGTCCGGCCGAGAAGCGGCCTGGCGGGCCTGGGTCCTGGAACTGGAACGGCTGCGCTTCGCCCCGCCAAGCGCGGACGACGGGGCGCGTCTGGCCCGCCTGGTCCAGGAAGGCGAGGACCTGCTGACGGCCAGGCACCGATGATGCCGGAACTGGCCCAGCCCCTCTGGTTCATCCTGCTGCCCCTGCCGCTGGCCTGGGCCTGGCTCGCCCTGCGCTGGGGCAACCGGGGAGAAGTCGGCGCCTGGCTCCTGCGCCACCCCCACCTGCCTGAGGGCGGGCATCACGCCCCGCCCGGCCAAAGACTGCCCCTTGCGCTCCAGGCCCTGGCCTTCGCCCTCCTGATCCTGGCCCTGGCCCAGCCCCGGCAGATCGGGGACTGGATCGTGCCCCCGCCCGAGGGGCGGGACATCGCCCTGATCATCGACACCTCCCTCACCATGAGCATCCACGACTTCTCCCTGGCGGGGCACAAGGCCAGCCGCATGGCGGTCCTGAAGGCGGTCATGGGGCGCTTCATCGCCGGCCGGCCGGCGGACCGCTTCGCCATCCTGGCCTTCGGCTCCAAGGCCGCCACCGTCGTGTCGCCCACCTTCGACCACGCCCTGGTCCTGGCCCAGCTCCAGCGTCTCCAGGTGGGCATGGCCGGGGACAACACCGCCCTGGGCGACGCCCTGGGCCTGGCGCTCAAGCAATTGCGACCCCGGAAGCTGCGCCCTGCGGTGATCCTGGTGAGCGACGGCGACCCCTCCAACACCGGGGACATGACCCCGGCCGAGGCGGTGGCGGTGGCCCGGCAGATGGGCGTGGCCATCCACACGGTGCAGATCGGCAGCGACCTCTTCGACCGGGGCCGGGTTGCGGTGCCGGATCAGAACCCCCAGCCCGACCTGGCCGACATTGCCCGCCTCACCGGAGGCCGATACTGGTTCGTACGCTCCACGGCGGACGCCCGAGGCGTGACCCGGGCCATCGACCGCCTGGAGCCCACCCTGGCCCGGCCGGCCCGGCATCATCGGGTGCGGCAGTGGTACTGGCTACCCCTGTCCCTGGCCGCCGTCTGCCTGGTGCTGGCCCGGGGCCTGGTCCTGGGCAGGCAAGGGGCATGATGGACCTCCTCACCCGGATCGAATGGCGCGCGCCGGCCTGGGGGTTGCTTGCCCTGGCGCCCCTGCTCCTGATCTGGCTCGCCCGCAGGCGGCGCCGGAAGCTAGCAGCCTATGCCGATGCCGGGCTGCTGCCCTGGGCGGTCACCGCCGCCGGCACCCTGGGCGGCTCTCCCCTGCGCAGGGCCGCCGAGGCCCTGGCCTGGGGGCTGCTGGCCCTGGCGGCCGCCGGCCCCCGTCTGCCTCTGGAGGCACCTTCCGGCCCTGGTGAAGGCACCGTTCAGCGGCACATCATGAGCGTAGTCGTGGCATTGGACGTCTCCGCCTCCATGGCGGCCACCGACATCGCCCCGGACCGCCTGACGCGCGCACGTCTGGAGCTGGAGGACCTAGTCAGGCACCTGCACGGCGAGCGGCTGGGCCTGGTGGTCTATGCCGGCCGGGCCGGGCTGCTGTTGCCCCCCACCGATGACCCGGCCCTGATGATCAACGCCCTGGCACAGGCGGGTCCCGACCTCATCGAGACCCCCGGGACCAACGTCTCGGCCGCCCTGGACCTAGCCCTCGCCACACTGGAGGCGGAGCATGCCCGTAGTCGTGCGGTCCTGCTGGTCACCGACGCCGAGTCGGACAGCCTGGCCGGCACCGCGGGGGACGCCGCCCGCGCCGCCGTGGCCAGGCTCAGGGCGGCGGGCATCCCGCTGTTCATCCTGGGGGTGGGCAGCGAGGCCGGGGGACCCATTCCCCTGCCCGACGGCGGTTATGCGGAAAAGGACAGCAACCAAGTGGTGAGCCGCATGGACCCCGCCCCCTACGCGGAAATGGCCGAGTCCACCGGCGGACGTTTCGCGGTCGTTGCGGACGGGGACGCCGACTGGGGCGGCCTGTACGACCAGCGCATCGCCCCCCTGCCCGGCGACCCCGTTCCCGCCGGCCAAGCACGTGCCTGGCGGGAACTCTACCCCTGGTGCCTGGCCCCTGCTTTGGCGCTGTTCATGTGGGCCGGCCTGCCCCGATTGCGCCGCAGAATCACCTCCGGCCCAGCGCTGCTGGCGCTGGCGCTGTTGGTCCTGCATCCCGCTCACCCGGCCCTGGCCGCCCAGGATGCGCGGGCGCTTCAACGGGAGGCCTGGCAGGCCTGGCAGGCGGGCCGATACGACCAGGCCCTGGGCCGTTATGCCCGCCTGGGCGGCTATGCCGGCCACATGGGCGCCGGGGCAGCGGCCTGGCGGCTCCGGGACTACGGCACCGCCGCCCGGCACTTCGGCGCCGCCCTGCTCCTGGCCCGTGACGAGCGCGATCGTGCGGATGCCTTGTACGACCTGGGCAATGCCCATTACGGCCTGGGCCACTGGCAGGCCGCCGCCCAGGCCTACGGCGCCGTGCTGAGGCTGCGTCCCGGAGACGCCCGGGCCGCAGCCAATCTGGCCCAGGCCCTGTACCGATGGGCAAGGCAAACGCGCAATGGCCCCCTGCGGGGCGACCTGCGCGGCCGCCCCGGTTTCCAGGTCGAAGGCAGGATAAATCCTGACTTTGAAGGCAACGTTGCCATGGGTGAGCTCTCTCCCCGGCCTCAGGGCCCCCTCATCGATCGCGGACCACCGGCCGAGGGTGCCCGTTTGCAAGGCGAAGCCGCCCGCGCCCGGGGGGTGGGGCCAGATGCACGCCTGCTCGCGTCGGGCCTGAAAAAGCTGGATCTGCTGGAGGACCGGCCCCGCGACCTGCTGCCGGGAATGCTCAAACAGGACACGCCACCCGATGCCAAAACCCCTGAGCTGGCGCCATGGTAAGGGCCGTGCTGGTCGTGCTGCTGCTTTGGGCCGGCACGGCCCTGGCCGCCTCCGCCTACCGGGTGGACAGGCGCGAACTGGCCCTGGGGGAGGCCCTCACACTCACCCTGAACGCCCACAGGGACGTCTTGGAGACCCTGGACCTTAAGCCCCTGGAAAGGGACTTCGAAATCCGAGCCCGCACCCTCAGCTATAGCGGTGAAGAGGGCAGTCTGAGCATCACTCTCTACCCCCTGCGCACCGGCCCCCTGGCCCTGCCCCGACTGGGCCTTCCGGGCCGGCCGCCGTCGGTACGGGTGGACAACGGAGGGGACGACGTGCCCAAAGTCCGCTTCCGGGTGGAGACCGATCCCGCCCGACCCCTGGTCCGGCAACCCACGCGCCTGACCGTGGAGGTCTGCGACGACGGCAGCCTGGACTGGAAACGCCCCGCCCTGCCCACCCGGGAGGGGCTCTATCTGCGTATCCTGGGCGAACGGCAGGTGGAAGTGGAAAGGGACGGCGAGCGCTGCACCGCCCTGCGCTGGTATTGGTCGTTGATCCCCACGGCGGCGGGTGTCACCGACCTGCCTTTACCCATGCTGCAGGCCGACAAGTTCGGCCGGCGCCTGCGCTTCCCGCCACCAGCCCTGGCCCTGGATGTGCGGCCCGTGCCCCTCTGGCTGCCGGCGGAGGTGGCGGTGGGCCGTCCCCGGGTCAGCAGCACGCCCTTGCCGGCGAGCTGGCCCCTGGGGCGCCCCCTAGCCTGGCATCTGGAGATCGATGGCGGCTACAGTCCGCTGGACCTGAGAAACCTGCTCAAGCTCGAACTCGCAGGCCGTCCCTTGTTGACGACCTATCCCCCCAGCGTGGATACCCTCCCATTCGATGGCAATGTACCCACCCCCCGGCTTGCGGTGACCCTGTATGCCCTGCCGGATCACGCCGGACGCCTGGCACTGCCAAAACTCACCTTGCCCTGGTTCGACCCCGCCGATGGCGAACTGCACGACCTGGCACTCCCCGTGCCCCGCCTGGTCATCGTCGACCCGTTTTATGACAGGCTGAGGACTGCGGGAATGGCACTGCTGGGCATAATGGTCCTCATCGCCGCCGGCTGGCGCCTGGCCCGCAGCCTGCGCTGGCGACTGGCACGCCGGAACGGCTTGGCGGCCATCGCCGAAAGCGACGGCGTCGCCCGCCTGGAAAGACAGGTCCGTGCCTTCACCCTGCACCCCAGCCGAGTGCCCGCACCGACCCTGGGGGCCTGGCAGGACCGGATGGCCACCGAGGCCCGCTGCGAGGGAATCGCCGACCTGTCCGCTGCGCTGAACCGGGCCTGTTACGGACGCGGGTCCATTCCAGCACGAGACATCCGAAACCGGGCGCTGGAGATCCTGAGACATGCCCGACCCCGCCGGAGTCCGTCCTCAAGGTCGCCACGGCAGGCATGAAAAAGGGGGCTCATGCCCCCTCTCACATCATCGGACCGAGGTCGCTCAGATCATCACCATGCCGGGGTTGTGGGCCCCCACGCCGACCACCTTGGGCTCGTTGAGCTTGAGGTGCTTGATGGTCTTCTTGGACCTGAGGTACTCGGCCACCACCTCCCAGACGGGCACACCCTCGGCCCCTGCCCGGACCGGCGCCCAACCGGCCACCTTGTAGGTCTTGTGGGCCTCCACGGGCTTGTCGTTCAGCATCATGTTGCTGATGCGCTTGCCGATGGTCTGGTTGGGCGCCACCGTGTAGTGGATGCCGCCCACACGCACCATGTCGCCGCCCTGCTGGTAGTAGGGGTCGTCGTTGAACAGGTTGTCGCAGACGTCCTCCATGACCGACTTGATCATGCTTCCGGTCATGGGGGTCAGGGTCGAATAGGGATAGGTGATGGCGGTCTGGTCCATCAGGCGTTCCATGGTGAAGGGCTCGCCGGGCAGGATGCTGGTGCCCCACCGGAAGCCGGGGGAGAACGCAGCGTCGGCGCCTTTCACGGCCATGAGGGCGTCGCAGATCAACTGGTCCCAGGTGCCGTTGAAGTTGCCACGGCGATAGAGGACGTCGTCGGACACGGCCAGTACCTCGTTGAGCTTCTTCTCGTAGGGCGCACGGATATTCTTGATGAGCACCTCCATCTTGGGATCCGCCGGCAGGAAGTTGGCGAACACGGGCAACAGGCGGTACTTCCATCCCGCGATCCGACCGTTCTTGACATCCAGATCCATGATCCCCAGGAACTTGCCGTTGGAGCCAGCGTTGGTGACCAGGGTCACGCCCTTGGCGTTCTTGACGGGCACCGGCCGATACACGCCGTCGTGGGTATGGCCGCCGAAGATGACGTCGATGCCGGTCACCCGGCTGGCCATCTTGAGGTCCACGTCCATGCCGTTGTGGGACAGGACCACCACCACCTTGGCGCCCTTGGCCCTGGCATCGTTGACCCAGTGCTGCATGTTGTCTTCGCGGATGCCGAAGGACCAGTCGGGCACCATGTAGCGCGGGTTGGCGATGGGAGTGTAGGGGAAGGCCTGGCCGACGATCGCCACCTGGACGCCGTTGATTTCCTTCATCACATAGGGCTTGAACACCTGGTCGCCGAAGTCGTTGGTGACCACGTTCTGGGCCACGAAATCCAGGCCCGCCTTCTTGAAGTCGTTGTCGACGACTTCCATGACACGCTTGGCGCCGAAGGTGGCCTCCCAGTGGGGGGTCATGACGTTCACCCCCAGGGCGATGGCGGCATCCACCATGTCCTGGGCGTTGGTCCACAGGGAGGTGGCCGAACCCTGCCAGGTATCGCCGCCGTCCAGCAGAAGGGCGCCGGGACGGGAAGCGCGCACCCGGTCCACCAGGGTCTTCAGGTGGGCGAAGCCGCCTACCTTCCCGTACACCTTGGCCGCCTCCCGGAAATTCAGGTAGGTGAAGGCATAGGCATCGGGGGTCCCCGGCTTGATGCCGTAATGCTTGAGGAAATATTCACCCACCAGATGTGGCACCTTGCCGGTCATAGCGCCCACGCCCAGGTTCACGTTGGGCTCGCGGAACCAGATGGGAAGCAGTTGGGCATGGGTGTCCGTGATGTGGAGAAGGGATACGTTGCCCGAGGGCGGCGTATCGTAGTAATCGGCGGGCAGGGCGCCGGCCAATACGGAAGGGCTGTCCAGCGCCAGACCGGAAGCGGCGGCGGCGGCCAGAACCTGCAGGAATTCACGACGGGACATGGACATGCTGGGTCTCCTGTTTATATCCGCAACGAATAGACCCGCGCATTCTCACGGCGACAGAGACCTGCGTAAATGGTAACTATGGCCCACAAACGCTAGGTAAATCGCGGGTTTCCGTGGCACAAAGGCACAAACAAAAATCCGGGCACGGGGCCCGGATTTTTCGCAACGCGTCCGCTTACTTGCGGAACACGTCGGCCTGCATCTCCAGACCGTTGGAAAGGTAGGAGTGGAAGTACTCCAGATTGTTGAATCGGGTGCTGCCCGGTTTGTCCGGCACCTGGCGTACCGACTTGAAGCAGCCCGCATAGCGTTCCTGCAGCGTGACCAGCTTTTCGCCGCCTCGGAACACGGGCCAATGGGTAGCCTGGCCGACTACGGGTGAGAGCAATTCGGAGCGCAGACGGTTGCCGGCCTCCTGGATGTGGCAGCTGGCGCAGGAGAAGTTGAGCTGGCCGGCCCGGGCGTAGTAGGTGTGCTTGCCGTCCTCGTAGGCCTGCAGGGCCGCCGGGCTGTCCACCTTGATATTCATCTTCATGCCGTCGGACAGGCTGCGCGCATAGGCCAACAACAACCCCATGTCCTTACTAGTGTGGCTGTAAGCCTCATCACCGTGTTCCACGCGGCACTGGTTGAGCAGGTCCTCAAAGGTCACCACCTTGCCCTTGGCCTCGTCGAACATGGGGTAATTGCCCGCGATCATCTTGCCGCCGTTGGGCAGGCATTCAGCGTAGGTCGTACCGTCCTTGAGAGGGGTCTCCCAGAGCTTCTTGCCCTGCGCGACCTCATCCAGGAAGGGCGGAAACTCCATGATGCTGTTGTACTGCGACATGGCGTCCGGATCGAAGGCCAGCGCGCCGTAGATGTAGTCCTTGATCTTGATGTCAGGGTACTTGTTCTCGAAATAGTTGACGATTTTCTCGCGGTCTTGCTCGGGACCCGCGTGGGCCGCCATCGTCCCGAGCAGGATCCCTGCGCTTGCCAATGCCAGCAATAATGTCTTCATGCCGTCCTCCAATTCGGGCGGACCGGCAGTTCCGGCCCGCGGTGATTCAAACGCTCAGCTGATGGTGGCCTCGCCGGAGTTTTTCTCGCCCTTGTTGTCTTCCCAGTTGATGACCACCTTGTCACCGGAATGGGCCCCCTTGACCTTGAGCGCCAGGTAGGGGTTCTTCGATATCCCACCCCCCCACTGCGCATCCATCACCGTCTTGCCCCCCACCGTGATCCACACGTGGGTGATGAAGTGCGCCGGCACCATCTTGCCCGTCGCCTTGTCCTGGCGCAGCCCCGTCTCCTCCGGGTGGCTCTTCAGCGTCTTGAACTCCGCAATGTCCCCCTGCATGGAGGCACGTATCTTCATGGACTCTGACATCTTCCGTTTCCTTTCTATCCAGTCTCGTGCGCCGCGCCCTCGATCAGCCGCCGCAGCCACCAATGGTCACCTTCACTTCCTTCGACGCCTTGTACAGCTTGCCTCCGGCCTTCACCACCGACAGCACCTTGGAGG
>JBJKSP010000002.1:0-3613 GCA_046703865.1 Thiobacillaceae bacterium | reverse complement strand
ATCCTTTTACGATATAAAAGACGGCAGGACGCCTCGCGTTACTTCAATTGCCATACGCAACTTCGCTACCGGACAGACGCACTCATTTTCCATACACAAGTGCGCTGAGCAAAATCACATACCACTTTCGGATATTGCAACCCGTTATGACGAGCTCGAAAGGCAAATGCTTGATGAATATTTTGACTTCGTCAAATCCCGTCATGGTTACAGCTTTATTCATTGGAATATGCGTGATGTCAATTACGGCTTCCAGGCCATAGAACATAGATACAAGGTTCTCGGGGGTGAGCCGTTCGTAATTGATGATGGACGCAAATTCGATCTTGCTAGGGCACTTGTTGCAATCTTTGGTGTCGCCTACGTACCACACGGTGAATCTGGCCGCTTACATGGCCTAATAGAACTAAATAAAATGACTTCACGCGATATCTTGACGGGCAAAGATGAGGCGACGGCATTTGACAACAAAGAGTTTATTAAGCTCCATCAGTCCACCTTAAGGAAGGTCGACGTAATGGCCAACATTCTTGAAAGAGCATTGGATGGCTCTCTAAGAACAAATGCATCATGGCTGGATACAAAAGGAATCCATCCTGCCATAGTAATTGAGCTTGTCAGAGAACACTGGGCATGGAGCTTACTGCTATTCGTGGTAGGCACTGTTGGCTTAATCGCCTCGCTCAAGGAGTTGCTCTAACACGCGCTTCGAGCCCGCGTAGGGTGCAATAACCAGCGGGCATTGCACCGCATGGTGGAACCCATTCGGCGGATTACGCTACGCTAATCCGCCCTACGGGGGATCATTGATGCAAATTCCAGCCCAAGGAATCCCCAGCCTTTCCCTTAATGCCCGACTTCTTTCCCCAATACCCCGAAGGAAAATCAGATGAGCGACGCCAACCAGGACCTTCCGAGTAAGGCCATCGCGGCGCTGGAGCGGGGCAGCAAGATCGAAGCCATCAAATGCGTGCGCATTGCCCAGGGTGTCGGCCTCAAGGAGGCCAAGGACATCGTCGAGCAATTCATTGAAAGCAGCCCGGAGGTGAAGCGTCGCATGGCTGCCGCCAATGCGGAAAGCGCAAGAGGAGCCCTCAGATGGATTTTCATGCTCGTGGCCGCCGGCCTGGCGATCTATTATTTTCTATTCGGTAAACATTGAGGCCACGCTTTTAGAAGCTGGCCCACGCCAACCCGGCCTTCCGTTTCCCGTTTACCATTCCCCATTCCCCATTCCCCGCCCCATTTCACCCCGCCGCCGCAGGCGGGGGCAGCTCCGATACCCGCGTCGCCAGCACCTGATCCACGCGGTTGCGGTCCACGTCCACCACCTCGAATTCCCAGTCGTCCCAGGTGAAGCGTTCCGCCTTGCGCGGGATGTGCCCCAGGGAGGCGAGCACGAAGCCGCCCACGGTATGGAAGTTGCCGAGCTGTTCCTGGGGGATGCGGCGGATGTCCAGCTTGTCCTTCATCTCGTCGATGGCGAGCAGGCCGTCCAGCAGCCAGGAGCCGTCCTGGCGGCGCACCGCCAGGGCCTCTTCCGGGTCGTCCGCCAGGGGCATCATGTCGCCCACCAGGGACTGCATCAGGTCGGCCAGGGTGACGATGCCCTCGGTGACGCCGAACTCGCTCACCACCAGGGCGAAGGTGGCCTTGTGCTGGCGGAAGGCGCGCAGCAGGTCGATCAGGCTCAGGCTGCTGGGCACGAACAGGGGGGACTCCAGCGGCAGCTTTGCGAAGTCGATCTCGCCGGCGATGGCGGCCTGGAGGATGTCGTGGCTTTCGGCGATGCCCACCACCTGCTGCAGGTCGCCCATGCACACGGGCAACTGGGAGTGGGGCGCCTCCCGCAGGTGGTGCAGGTTTTCCTCCCGCGGCGCCTGCAGGTCCACCCACACCACGTCGCCCACCGGCGTCATCACGGCCGCCAGGCGGCGGTCTTCCAGACGCAGGACGTTGCCCATCATGTGGCTTTCCTCGGGGTTGAGGGCACCCGAGCGTTCGCCCTCGTCGACGAAGGCGAGGATGTCCTCCACGCTGGTGACGGCCGGGGCGGAGCGTACCGGCAGCAGGGCCAGGATGCGGTCCGCGGACCAGGACAGGAAGCGGATGGCGGGCGACAGCAGGCGGATGAACAGGGTCATGGCGGGGGCGCACAGTGCCGCCACCTTCTCCGGCTGGCCGATGGCGATGCGCTTGGGCACGATCTCGCCGAGGACGATGGAGACGGCGGTGACGATGGCGATGGTGGCGGCGAAGGCGATGCCGTCGGCCCACTCGGCCAGGGCGGGCACGCCGCTGCTCACCAGGTTCTCCAGCGGGGCGGTGAAGGCCGATTCGCCGAAGATGCCCATGAGCAGGGCGGCGGCGGTGATGCCGGTCTGGGTGGCGGCGAGCAGGCGGCTGGGGTGCTCCTTGATGGCCAGGGCGCCGGCGGCACCGCGGTCGCCGTCCTCCGCCATCTGCGCCAGGCGTGCCCGATGCGCCGAGGCCAGCGCCATCTCCGCGAGGGCGAAGAAGCCGGACAGGACGACGAGGAGGATCAATATCCAGAGTGCGGTCATGGTGGGGCTCCGGAAGGGCTACCGGGAGGATTGTAGCGGCAGCGCCGCCGGCGCCCCTGAAATGGAAAAGCCCGCCGAAGCGGGCTTTAAAACAGGGTAAGGGGCAGTCTTGCAGGCGCGCAGCGCGTCTGCAAGATCAATTTAGTCATCTGTATCCGGCAAAGCGCTGCGGCCCGGGCCTTACAGCCCCGCATCCGCCCTGAGGGCGTCCGCTTTGTCGGTACTTTCCCAGGTGAACTCCGGCTCGTCGCGGCCGAAGTGTCCATAGGCCGCCGTCCTCGTGTAGATGGGCCGCAGCAGGTCCAGGGACTGGATGATGCCCTTGGGGCGCAGGTCAAAATGCTTGCCCACCAGCCCGGCGATACGATCGTCCGGAATCCGGCCGGTGCCGAAGGTCTCCACCATCAGGGACACCGGCTTGGCCACGCCGATGGCGTAGGCCACCTGCACCTGGCACTTGCTGGCCAGGCCCGCGGCGACGATGTTCTTGGCCACGTAGCGCGCGGCATAGGCGGCGGAGCGGTCCACCTTGGACGGGTCCTTGCCGGAGAAGGCGCCGCCGCCGTGGGGGGCCGCGCCGCCATAGGTGTCGACGATGATCTTGCGCCCCGTCAGGCCGCAGTCGCCGTGGGGGCCGCCGATGACGAAACGGCCCGTGGGGTTCACCAGGTAGCGGATGTCGCCCTTGATGAGTTCCTTCGGCAGCACGGGCTTGATGATCTCCTCGCGCACGGCCTCGTGCAGGTCCTTCTCGCTGACATCGGGCGCGTGCTGCGTGGACAGGACCACCGTCTCGATGCCGGTGGGCCTGCCGTTTTCGTAGCGCACGGTCAGCTGGCTTTTGGCGTCCGGGCGCAGCCACGGCAGGTCGCCATTCCGGCGCACCTCGGACTGACGCTTGACCAGACGGTGTGCGTAGGTGATCGGTGCCGGCATCAACACGTCCGTCTCGTTGCTCGCATAGCCGAACATCAGGCCCTGATCGCCCGCACCCTGTTTGCGCTCGTCCTTGCGGTCGACACCCTGCGCGATATCCGGGGATTGCTTGC
>JBJKSP010000001.1:0-13537 GCA_046703865.1 Thiobacillaceae bacterium | reverse complement strand
ACGACACGGTGCGCTACATCGAGAAGCGCCTGGCCCGCACCGTGAAGCCGGACGTGCTGGGCACGCCGGACATCCTGCTCATGCTCACCGACGAGCTGGCGGTGGTGGACAACCTCTCCGGCCAGCTCATCCTCATCGTCTACGCCGATCCCCTGGAGCAGGATGCCTACCTCAAGGCCGAGACCCGGCTGCACTACCTGGCCGGTCAGCTGGGCAAGCCGGCCGTACCGCCGCCCACGGTGGCGGGGGAGGCGGCCGAGGCCGAGTCGGAATTCGGCAAGGAGGCGTACAAGGCGGCGGTCGAGAAGGCCAAGCGCTACATCCGGGACGGGGACATCATGCAGGTGGTGCCCTCCCAGCGCATGAGCCGGCCCTTCCAGGCCCACCCCCTGTCGCTGTACCGGGCGCTCCGCGGCCTCAACCCTTCGCCCTACATGTTCTACTACGACATGGGCAACTTCCAGGTGGTGGGGGCCTCGCCGGAGATACTCACGCGGCTGGAGGGGGAGGCGGTCACCGTCCGGCCCATCGCCGGTACCCGGCCGCGGGGTGGGACCCGGGAAGAGGACCTGGCCCTGGAGCAGGAGCTTCTCGCCGATCCCAAGGAGCTGGCCGAGCATTTGATGCTGGTGGACCTGGGGCGAAACGACGTGGGTCGGGTGGCCCGGATCGGCAGCGTGAAGGTGACCGAGAGGATGGTGATCGAGCGCTATTCCCACGTCATGCACATCGTTTCCAACGTGGAGGGCCGGCTCAGGCCGGGCCTCACGGCCATGGACGTGCTGCGGGCCACCTTCCCTGCGGGCACGGTCTCCGGCGCGCCCAAGGTGCGGGCCATGGAGATCATCGACGAACTGGAGCCCGCCAAGCGCGGCATCTATGCCGGTGCGGTGGGCTACCTGGGCTTCAACGGGGACATGGACCTGGCCATCGCCATCCGAACCGCCGTGGTCAAGGACAAGAAGCTCTACGTCCAGTCGGGCGGGGGCCTGGTGGCCGATTCCGTGCCCGAGAACGAATGGCAGGAGACCCAGAACAAGGCCAAGGCGATCATCCGTGCCGCCGAACTGGCCCTGGCCGGCTTCGACGTAGGGCCCGACTAGGGACTCGGCCGCCGTCCAATAGGCTTTCCTCATGTAGGAGCGACCTCCTGGTCGCGATATCGCGGGCTGGAGTCCGCTCCTACAGTATGTTGTGCTCTCGGCCCAGTATCTCGCTACAGAGCGGGCCGACCATGCTGGGCGAGCAGATCAATACGCTGCACGCTGCAGCACGATCCGCTGGGGCATGGCGAACTGGCTGTCCTTCACGTTCAGGATCATGCGGTCGTTGTCCTGGAAGGCGACGTCGGCGTCCCACAGCTTGGCCCAGCGGGAATTGCCGTAGATGTTCACCAGCAGTCCGACGCGGCCCACGACCCAGCTGCCCACGAAGCCCAACCGGGTTCTGGGCTCGACCATCAGGAAATTGCCGTCCGGCGAGAAATAGACCCACAGCCCGACGTTTTCCGGGCTGGGCGTATCCACCACCGTCCAGGCCCCGTACATGCGTGGGTCCGGAGAGGCCGCCGAAGACCGCTGCGCGAAGCCGCCCAGCAATGCCAGCAGGGCAAAAAAGATCAACAGGCGCGAAAGCTTTAGGGAAAGGTTTGGGGACATCATCGTTACCTCATGAGTGGCGCAGGTATCAACGCGTGAACCGGCTGGGTTAAACAGGTATACCAAGGGCCGAGCGGCCCGCCCGCCGCCGCCCGCGGCATGGTTTGGCCGAAGTCGGGGACGTGGCGTGAACCTCCGGGGAATGGGCGGGCAATACCTACAGGATGCCCGACATATTAGAAATTACTGATATTTTAAAACCTACCCTCCGGGTCCGATTTCGATCTGTTGCGGTAAAGCCCAGTTGGGTAGCGGACCGGGACATTCCGCATCCGGTCAGCCTCGGTGCAGGGACGCGGTGGCTGGCGCGACACGAGCCCGTGAAACCCGATGCACGGCACGGCGGGTCACTCCGCGTGCACCAGATGGTGATCCTCAGTCCGACGGGGGTGAAGTCCCGGGTGCGAAGCAGTCCCCTGCAATTAGGCAGGGAACGCATCATCCCCGCCCTAAACAGGCGCTGTTGCGTTTCACGGGAATTGGGGGTGCCAGGCCATGAAAGGCCTGGCCGCACCCGGACCGTCAAGTCACCTGGCCGGGACGGGCGCGGGTGTCCAGGGAGAAACAAACGGCCACACCATCGGATAGACGGGATGCCAGTAAGGTGGCACCGGCCAATTAGGGCGCCTATCGGGTTGCGATAACCAGTAAAGCAGCATCCGGTTCTGTTGTGCCAGCGCCTGTGCGGAGAACTCCCCGGCAGTGGGGTATACGAAGACGTAGGGCGCCGGAATCCCACGCGCCCATTCCCTTTCTGCGAACAGACGCAGGGCCAGCTCGCTGTTCGGATCGGCTGCGGCGGAAGGTCCACCTCCGGCCAGGACCAGTGAAGGAACCAACGCGGCGAGGACAGCCAATAGATAGATCCGCTTGTGCATCGTCTTGCTCCCGGTCGTGTCCCAGGCCATTCCTGGCGCCCTGGTCAGGGGTTTCGGAAATACTCCTGGGGTATCTGATTGATCACGAAATAGGTGGCCTTCTGTATGCAGTCCCGAATGGCCAGTTCCATTGGGGTGTTACGAAATGTGCCCAGGCTTACCGGCATGGAAATGCCGCCGATGCCGAGACTGGCGCCCAGGCCGCCACTGTAGGCCTGGGCCGTACCAGGTATGCGCTTCGCGACCAGGACGCGGCCTGTACGGACATCCACGGCCCGCACGTCGATCGCCATTTCGGAAAACTTGGACGATTGCCGTACTGCAAATCCCATCTGAGGCAGGAAATTCGAGAACGACAGGCCGCCCGCCTCGGGCTCGAACTCCGATACGACTCCATAGACCATGATGTCGGCCACTTCCATTTGCCCACCCGGTAAGGCGGCGCCGGAGTCGGCCATTCCAGATCGGGATAGGGCCTGTTCCGCGGCGATGTCCTGTATGCCCATGCGCTCGACCACGTTGAAGTAGCCGCTCTGATGCAGCGCGGTGAGGAACATTTCACGCAGGCCGTCGCCGATCTGCTGATTGGCCTTGGCCGCCTTCACCTGGAAGTCGCCCACGGCGACGCTGGCGCGCCGCCCGTCGGCGCGGGCCGTGGCCGCTTCCCCCGCGGTATCGTTCACCGAATTGCCCGCGTCGGGTGTGAGCAATCGCCCGGCCATTCGACCGACCTCGCCCCGGGGATCGAGTTCGGCCGCCTGGCGCAGATAAACGGCGGCTTCCTGCTCACGTCCCTGCTTCCGCAGGCTGAGGGCCAGGTTGAGGCGGGCGGTTGCATTGCCAGGCTCGATTTCCAGGCAATGCCGATAGGCCGACATCGCCTCCTCGTCACGCCCCAGGTTGGCCATGACCACCCCGAGGTCGCCCCATGCGTGGGCGACCCCCGGGTTCTGTTCGAGGTATTCATGCAGGTGATCCAGCGCCTCATTCCAATCCTGCCGGTCAATGGCAAGGGAAGCCAGGGTGTAGAGCGCCAGCGGGTTGTGAGCATCCAGTCTCAGCGCCCGCTCCGCCGAGGCACGGGCGTCCTCGGTCGACCCGAGCCGCTGCTGATTCCGGGCAATGCGCGCATGTATCGCGGCGATTTCGCCTACGGCCTTGAGTGCACGGCGGTCGGATTCGATGGCGCCCGCCAGGTCGCCTTTCCTGTCGTGCAGCAGGGCCTTCTTCTCCCATCCCGCCGGTCGTTCCGGATACACACGAATGGCCTCGTCGTAGAGGCGGGCAGCCTCGTCCCAGTGTTCGCCTTCAAGTTGCAGATCTCCCTTCATCAACAGACAGTCGAATCGGGACGGTTTGCCCGTACGCAGGTCCAGGTTCAAGCGTGCCTTGCCGCGCTCCAGCCCGAGCGTCAGGAGCTGTCCGGGCTGCGAGGCGTTGACCAGTGCCAGAAGGTCGGGGGTACTGGAAATAGTGCGACCCTCGATGGCGACGATGCGGTCGCCACGCCGCAGCTTGCCGGCCGCGGCCCCCTCCGGGTCGACGTCGACGATATCCACGCCCATCTTGCCCGGGCTGTCTTGAATCTGGATACCCAGTCGTCCACGGTGGCAGGGATCTTGCGCCTCGGGGGCGGGGCCGGTCCGGCCAGCGCCGGCCGAGTCCGCGCCCGTGGCGCCTGGAGCGGCCTGTTCCCTGGTGAGACCTACCGTCTGTTGCCAACCGTCCCGACTGATGCGCAGCTCCAACGGGGCGCTGCCATCCAGCCCCTGAAGCACCGAGGCGAATTCCCCCGCCCCGTTGATCGCATGCCCCTGGGCCTCAAGTATCTGGTCCCCCGCCGCCAGGCCCGCATCGGCCGCCGGACTCCCGGGCTCGATGCCGATGATGCGCACGGTCCGTGGCCCGCCGGCCTCAGACACATCCTCCGCCACCCGCAAACCCAGGTGAAGGGCCGATGACGGGCCCGGGGCATGTGTCTCGGATGTCTCGGACACGGGACCCAAGATCAGATTGCGGCGCCACCCTGAGCGTTCCACGGTCAGTGGCACTGACTGTCCCGCCCCTTGCGACTTGAGGATTCGGACGAGTTCTGACGCCCCGGCAATGGGATGGCCACCCGCCTCGCGGATCAGGTCGCCCATCTGCAGACCGGCACGAGCCGCGACGGAATCCGCCGCCACGTCGGTGATTTCCGCGCCGCCTCCCATCGGCGCATCCCGGATTCGCAAGCCCAACCCTGTGGCCGCCGCCAAGTTGGCGGACAAGAGCAACAACAAGGCGAACAGCAGGCCAAACCGACCCGGGTGCAAGTGAGCGAATGCGGTCATGACCGACTCTCAGAGCTCGTATTCCTTCCCCCCCGAGGGCGCGGCGGGCTGCTGCTGAGCAGGCGCTGCCGGTTCGGGTTGTCGGTAGCCCGGTAGCGGCTGAACGGGCCGCGGGGCGGGCTGCCAAGCGGCCAGGCGTTTCTCGAAGGCCTTCTGGAACTCCTCTACGCACTCGTCGCCCTCATTCCAGTAGGCCATGTTCTTCGAGACCGAACATTTGGCGTCGGCGACGATCCCGGTATGGGCGGTCTTCATGATCTGCACATCCAGGGTGATGGTCATGGTTTCCCAGCCGAAGGTGATCTTTTTGGTCTTCTCCGCGCTCACCTGACCCGCGGCCTCGTTCTGGAATTTCGGCCAGAAGCCAATGTCCTGCATGGCCTGGGCGGCCAGCCGGGTACCTTCGGCGACACTCAGGTTGGGTGAAGATCTGAATTCGAGCTGGGTCTGATAGGGCGTGGCACAGCCAAAGAGGCCCACGGCCGTAAAGGCCAGCAGGGCCAGCCAGAGAAGCCTCTGAGCCCGAGTTGAGTCAAGTGTGTGCGACATTGTTTGCCCCTTTCTGCTCAGGTGAAAGTTGCTTCAGCAGCCTGTCTCCTTCACGGGTGGCGGAAATAGGACGCCGGAAGGTTGTTGGATACGTACAGCGTGGCCCGGACAACCGCGTCCCGGATCGCTTTTTCCATGGGGGTGTTGCGGAAAGAGCCGAAGCTGAAGGGCAGGGACTTGCCTGAAATCGTCGGTGAGGCGCCGAACGACCCTTTCGAGGCGTCCGCAGACCCGGTGATGCGCTTGGCCAGCAGCAACCTGCCTGTGCGGACATCCACAACCCGGATGTCGATCGCCATGTGCGAAGTCTTGCCGCCATGGGATGCCACGAATGGCACACCCGGCATACCCAACTGGAAATCCGAGCCCCTGGACTCACTCTCGAATTCGGTCACCGCACCGGAGATCATCACGTCGGCCACATCCATCTGGGCGCCGGGAATCGCCATGTCCGGTCGCGCCATGGCGGAACGGGAAAGGGCCTGCTCGGCCGCGAGACCCTTGATGTCCATGCGTTCGACCACGATGAATCGGCCGCTGTTGTGCAATGCCGTGAGCAGCATCTCGCGCATGCTGTCGCCGATGTATTGATTGGCCCGCGCTGCCTTGACCTGGAAATCACCCACCGCGACCGTCGCCTTGAGTGGCCCCGTGGCCGCCACAGGAGGATATTGGGGCGACTGGGTGGCCGAGGGTGCGTCAGGCCGGCTGGCGAAGCCGGCAGGAGTCGGCTGACCGGTGCCGGGCCGCAACGTCACGTCTTTCTCCCAACCCTGCCTGGTGACGGTCAGGGTGATGTTCTGTCCTTCCCTGAGAGAGCGCAGCAGGAACGCCAGATCGCCCGCCTTCAGCACCTTGCGGCCCTCCGCATGGGTGATGACATCGCCGGGCCGCAAGCCGGCCTGCGCAGCCGCACCGCCCTGGATCACCCCCGTGACCAGCGCGCCTGCCCCTGAGGGGTTGTCACTGATCCTGACACCCCATTGGCTGGCCCATACGGCGGATCCGGCAAGAAATAGCGCCAGCCAGCACCCTGTGAACCAGAGACTTCTTCCATGTGCATTCATTCTTTATGCTCCCTCTGCCCTATCGGCAATCCATACGGGAAGTCTGTCCCCCTGGCGGCTTGATCAGCGTGGGGGACGGGCCTGCGACCACCTTGCTGTGAACCAGTCTCGGATTGGTCGTGCCTTTCGTTCCCGCCACCACGCCCAGGACGGATTCGCCATATCGGCGCCGGTCCGCCTCCAGCTCCGCCTGCGAGTTGAAGGGTCCACCCCCGTAAGCGGTCAGGGTGCAGCTCATGGTGCGCCAGCCCACCCCGGTCTCCATTTGCCTCTTCTCGTACGCGACAACCACCTCGACCAGATAGAACTGCATCTGGCCGGATGCGCCGGCCGCGGGTACCGTCGTGGCCGGCACAGGGGTCGTCGTGGCAGTCGTGGCCGGCACAGGGGCTGTCGTAGTCTGTGAAGGCGGCCCGATCACGCGGATGCCGGGTGCGGTTGGCGTCGTTGCTGGGGTGGAGGGCAGGGCGGCCGTTTGGCTGCCGGTCACCGCAGCCCCTCCAATGCCGCTTTGGGGCGTACCCTGTCCGCCCAGGGTTTGCTGGAGCAGACTGATCTCTTCATGCAGTCCGGCGCTGCCGTATCGGCCACCGCCGCTGCTCGGAGAGGCCACCAGGTTGCTATCGCGCTGGGTGCGTTCCTGTTCCCGTTGATTTTCGCGCTGCCCGAACAGGCCCAGCACCGTCGAGACCTGCGCTCCGGGCTGCGCCGCGATGCACTGGCCTTGTCTGCACTGCTCTCCACGGCGGCAGTCGGTATCGACGCGACAGGTCGGAGAAGTCTCCGGCGCCGTTCCCCGATCCTCGCCCAAAGCCTGCTCGAAGCGGGGATCTCTCACGCAAGCCCCCCGGGGATCGCACACATAACCCAGGGCGCAGTCCCGATCGGTGTCGCATTCCCCGGCCGGCGTCTCACCCGCACTCTCACCCGCGCCAGGCTCGGTTGCAGATGCCTGGGCACCGAGCCGGTCGACGCAATCCCTGGCGCGGTTGGCGGCGTTCCGTGCCTGGCCCGAAACCCCTTGCGCTGCGCTGTAATCCGCCTGAACCGCGCCGAGGTAGATGGCCGCCAAACCGGCATGGCTCTGGGCATCGGCCACGATGCCGCCCAGCAGGGCCTCCACGTCGACGCCACCCAGGCTTTCCCGAGCCCCCTGCACGGCATCGGTCAGCGCGCCCTCGGCGGGCAGCCCGGCCGACGCCTCCTGGGCGATGGCGCTCAGGGTGGCGAGATCCCCGCCTTGCAGGAACAGGCGCAGCCGATTGGCACTGCCCTTCACGGCCACCTGCAGGTTGTGCGCCTGCTGCAGGGCCGCCGTGTGTTCGGCCTGCATCCCTTCAACCATGCCCAGGCGTTCCTGGACGGCGCGGCGATAGCCTTGCAGTGCCGACTGGATGTCCTCCGCATCTGCGACATAACCGTCGGCCACGCCCACCTCGGCCTCCAGTTGCGCCATGGTCTGCGAGTATCCTGCCGGATTAGCCCTGGCCTCCAGGACCTGTGCCTGGCTGTCGGCCTGGCTGGCCAAACCGGAACGGTCGATGCCACCGCCTTCGGCGCATGCCTGTTGCGACAGGGCTTCGATGGCGGCCAGCATGGTGCGCAGCTTGTTCGTGTCCAAAGCCGCAAGCTGGTTGCGCAACCCCGTCAGCACGGCATCGTGGCTTCGGATGTTGCCGCGCAAGACCTGGGCCTGTCCCGCCTTGGCCTGAGCGGCATTGCGCTGGTTCGCCGCCTCCAGTTCCAGGGCCTTGGCCTCGTTCTCCCGGGTGCTCAACAGGCTGCGCAGGCGTTGGAGCTCGGCCGCCTTGCTGCGCAGGGCATCCAGGTGCCGTTCCCGGTCTTGTGTGATGTCTCGGGTGGTCTCCTGGGCGCGCTGCTCGGCCCAGTCTGCACGCTGTTCCGCCAGCCACTGCTCGCCCCGCTGTTCCGCCGCTGCCGAGACACGCTCCAGGGATGCGGCGGTCAATGCGGCGGTACCGACAGCAGCTCCGCCCACCGTTGCGGCCGCAGGCATCGAAGCGGCGGCCCAGTTGGTTGCCTGGGCCGTGACCGCGGAAGCCGCCGCGTAGCTGGCGAACTCCAGGGCCCGATCGGAAAGGACCTGGGTGGGGTCATCCGCCGGCAGCGCGTCGCCGGCGACATCGGCCATGCGGATGGCCAGGAGCCCCCGGCTGGTAACCGTACCCAGCTGCTGCGCGCCGGCGGCATAAGGCTGGGCGGCGGCCTCCACCCGCTGGGCGCCCGCCTGTACGTATTCAGCCGCGCGGTTCAATGCGGCGCCCGCCCGTTCGCCGACCGCGCTCGCCCCGGCGCGGAGCCGCTCACCCGCGGAGGCCGCCTGGCGGCGCACGTAATTCGCTGCACGGCCCCCCGGCGTCTGCTGCACGGTCCGGTTGTCGTAACCGGGTTCGGGATTGGCCATGCGCTGCTGCCTGGCCTGCTCCAGAGCCAGCTGCTCCGCCTGCCTGGCCTGGTCGCGCACGTTCTTGTACACGCCCTGGGCGAGTTCGTGCCGGTAGTTGTCGAAATCCCAAGTCGCCGTGTGCCCTGGCCACAAGCCGGGAGGCGGTGGCGGCGGGTTGCCGCGCAGGGCCTCGGGAAACGGGTCGTAGCCATTGCTGGCCAGACCGGACGTATCGGAGTAGCGGTACGGGTTGTTATGGGCGTAGGAATACAGGATCAGGGAGGCGGGGTCCTCAGGCGTGCCGAGCACGGGGTCGGGTGAAAGGAATGCCCCGACCTCGGGATCGTAGGAGCGGGCGCGCATGTACACCAGTCCGGTGTCGGGGTCGCGGGGACGTCCTGCATATTCGAGGGGTTGGGGATCGTGTTCGCCTTCCATACGGCGGTGAGCGCCGAATGCATCCTGCCGGTATCGGGTCCGAATTCGCCCATCCGCATCCGAGAGCGCGAGCACGTTGCTCATGGCATCCAGGTGGTAGATCCGGGTTCCATCGGGGCGAAGCACGGCCCAGGGCCGATCAGCCGCCGAATAGAGATACATCGCTGTGGGGCGGAAAGCCCCGTCCAGTTCGGCCGCAAGGTCATCGCCGTCATACATGAAATAGGTGCGGACGCCCCCGGCCTCCCGCCAGAGCCGCTCGCCCCAGGGACCGTACCCGTACCCGATATGGCGACCGCCCGGCAAGGTCACCGCAGTGAGCCGCCCCTCCGCGTCGTAGGCATATCGGGTCATGCCTCGCGCATCCAGGCGCATGATGCGATTGCCGTCGGCATCATAGGCATAGCGCACCTCTCCGGCCTGGATCAGCCGACCGCCCGCGTCATAGCGATAGGCCTGTTCCTTCCCCCCATGGCCTGCCGCAAGCCGCTGGCCGGCGGGGCCGTAGCGATAGACGGTCGCCCCCGTTCCGGTGCCGGATTCCCCAAGCAACTGGTCGTCCAGGTCGTAACGCATCCTGACGATGCCGTCCCCCACGGCCCGGGAAACCAGGTTGCCGTCGTCATCGTAGCCATATCGCAGTGCCAGGCGCTCGTCCGAGCGCATGACGTGACCGATGCCGGTCAACCTGTCGCCCTCGTCGTAGGAGTAGTTCGCGAGCACGCCGGTGGAGACGCGCGTTGAGGTCAGGCGTCCGCGGGGGTCGTAAGCCAGATCCAGCCGCAGGGCCCGGCCGGCCTCCATCAGGGTTGGACGTCCAAGCCTGTCATAGCCGTAGTGGACCGCGGATGCTCCCGGACCGGTGCGTTCCACCACACGTCCCAAGCTGTCCCGACGCCAACGGAGACTCTGGCCCAATTCCACGTAATCGAGCCCTATCAGCCGGCCGTTCGCATCGTGCATGTAACGCTGTGTTATCCGGCCGTTGCCGGCTTCGAGCAGGTCGCCATTGGCGTCGTACCTGTAGCGCCAGGTCACGTCGGGCGTCTGCTTCTTCACGATGCGGTTTGCGGTGTCATAGGCGTAGTGCACGACCTGCCCACGGGCATTGATCTTTTCCTTGACCCGGCCGAGGGCATCGTAGCGATACCGTATCTCGCCTCCCCAGGGCAGGTGCAGCGTCGACAGGCGGCCATTCACATCGTATTCGAGACGACGGCCGAGGCCGTCCGGATAGCGGATGTCGTCGAGCAGGCCGGCCCCGTCGTAGCCAAACCGCCAGTGTTCCCCGCCGGGCGATGTCACGGCGGTGAGCAAGCCATCCTGATCGTATTCACGCTTCTCCTCCCTGCCCATGGGCGAGACTTGCCGCAGCAGGCGACCTTCGGGGTCCAGTTCCAGCAGCCGGGTGCCGAGCTTGCCTTCGCGCACGCGGACCAACCGGCCGCCAGCCTCGCGCCGGATGTCCATCCGGGCCGAACCGAGGCTCACGTTGACGTGGCCTGGCTCGGGCCGCTCGTAGCGCGCCACCAGTCCGGAAGGCAGATCCACCTGGAGCAATCGGCCGTCGGCACCATATTCCCGGTGGGTCACATTGCCCAGACGGTCCACCTGTTCAATAAGCCGCCCGTCGGAGCGGTAGGTATAGCGGTCCTCCGTGCCGTCCCCGTAGCGCACCCGGGCAAGTCGTCCCACCTTGTCATAACCGTACTCGGTGCGCCTGCCGGCATAGGGTTCTGCGGTCAGGCGGCCATGTCCGTCATACTCGAAGCGCGTCTCGGGCAATCCGGGCGCCGCCGCCGCCGCCAGCAGCCCATTCGGCAGGTAGTGGTAGGTGCTCACCCGCCCGAGGGGCTCCACCTGCCGCAACAGGCGGCCCCGGTCGTCGAATTCCCATTGCGTTGTCGCGCCGTCTGGGCCTTCGCGGCGGACCATCCTGCCCTGCCCGTTGAATTCCAGACGTGTCCTGCCGCCGGCCGTGCCAATCAGGACAGCCGGCCTTCCTTTCGAGTCGTACTCGAAACGGGTGGTGCGTCCCGCCGGGGAGGCGATCCGGGTCACGTTGCCACGTTCATCGTATTGGAATCGTGTCACGGCGCCGTTGCGGTCCAGGCTTTGCAGCCGTCCGGTACCCGTATCGTAGGTGAATTGCAGTCGGCTGCCCGACGAGCTTTCCTGGCTGATCAGGCGACCTTGCGGGTCATAGGACAGGTTGAGTAGCGAGCCATCGGCGTACCGGCGTCCCAACAATTGCCCGCCTTCACCCCAGGCCCAGGTTTCTCGTCTCCCGCTCCCGTCCTGGCGCCATATCGGCCGCCCCTCCGCATCGTGGCCGACTTCCCACCTCTCCCGGAGCCCGCGGGCGATGCGGGTGGTCGTGCCCTGGTAGGCGTACCGCTCGGCTTCGCCGGCTGCATCGCTACGTTGGGTGATCCTGCCCGCATTGTCATATGCGTATGTCTTACTGGTCCCGTCCGGATACTTCACTTCGGTGATCCGGTCCTGGCCGTCGTAACGATAGGAGGTCGCCCAGCCGTCCATATCCCTGACACGGCTGAGCTGTCCCCGGGCATCGTAGGCATACTCGACCTTGCGGCCGGCGTGGTCTTCCAGATATCGGAGCCTTCCTTCAGGCCCGTAGGCGAAGCGGATCTCGCTTCCTCCGCCCGCCGCCACACGGGCCAGGCGTCCCTGCGTATCGTATGCGAAGCTCACCTGGTTGCCATTGCCGTCCTGCCTCAGCACCTCCCTGCCCTGTGCATCAAAGCGGACGCGGGCGCCTGCCGGGGTGCTGAGTTCGCTGAACCGCCCTGAGCGGGTGATGCGCTGGCCGTCCGGCCCCAGATATTCGTCCCTGCCATGGAGACGGAAGACCTGGGTTCCGATCGGAGAGCGCACCCAAACCTCGTCTTTCCCCACGCCTTCCAGGCGCGACGCGAGATCCAGCCGCCATCCGGGCCCCAATTCCCCCTTGCCGTCGCCACGGGAATAGCTTCTCGTGATGTTCAGCGGGATCGAGGGAGTCAGCAGGACATGGTCCGTCGCACTTAATCGCAACGCGCCGCTGGATAGATCCACTTCACTTGCAGATGCAGGGATCGCCACGGCGATCAGGAGAGCAAACAACGCCCGTACCATTTTGCGTACCGCCACAAACGCCTGATGATGAAAAGACGAGTTTCCTATCTCTTTATAGAAAATATCCCGTCGTTGTACTTCGTCGCCGCCTGCCCACGTCCCGTCAGCAGGGTGGAGATTGGCCACGGGTGCTCGTCTCGGGGAGGTTCGGTGGCGTTTGACCGGTTACCGGTCAGCATCCCTCGCCGCGTCGAAGACAACGCCTTGACCCGCTGGCTGAGGCATTCAAGAGGGCAAGGTCAAGTACGCGGCCTACTTGCAGCTGGGCATCGCTTTGGAGGCTGCCGACGAAGCCAGGGCCGACGAGCTCGCAGCTCAGCTGGGCCTTGATCTGCAACAGGTGAATACCTGCCACGCCGAGGCCCTAACATGGGTGGCGAATTTGTTGGCGAAGACTTGATCCGGCACAACGGCCCATGACCTCCTAAAGACGGACCGCAAGGGGTTAACGCCAGGCTCAGTCTCCTTTCTCCTCAGGCGGTCTGACCTTTCTGAACGCCCACCACAGCAGCCCGTCGTAGCCGATCTTCATGGCCCCGCCGATGACCAGGGGCGAGCCCAGGGCCACGGCCTGCATGACCAGGCCGGCGAAGGCCGGGCCGACGGCCCAGCCGCCCAGCCGCACCAAGTGGGTCACCCCCGAAGCGAAGGTACGTTCCTCCGGACGCACCATGGCCATGACATAGGACTGACGGGTGGGGACGTCCATCTCCACCAGCCCTTCCCGGAGCAGAAACAGAAGGGCCGCGGCGGGGAAGTTGGGGGCGAGGGGGACGGCCATCAGAAGCAGGCTGGAGGGGATATGGGTGAAGACCATGGTGTTGACCAGGCCGATATGCCTGGCCAGCCAGGCGGCGCCCAGGTGGGACAGGGCGTTGAGGATGCGGGCAGCCACGAAAAGGGCGGCAACCGCGGTATCCGGGGCACCGAAGCCGGTATGGAAGTAGTAGGCCAGCAGGGCCGAGCCCAGGAAGCCGCCGGCCAGGGAATCGATGGCGAACAGCGCCAAGATGCGGGTGAGGCGGCGCCGAGTCTCGGGGGCGATGGTCAGGTGCTCCCGTCGGGCTGGTAT